>JASEHA010000296.1 GCA_030018795.1 bacterium | reverse complement strand
CAATGGGAGTCACTGCCCATACTTAGACCGACAGAGCACTAAACAGGGAAATGAGGAGGTTGAGCTTTATGAAATCTAAAGAATTAGATAAAAGTTTGATGAAGGGAAAAGCGTTTTAGAGCATCTGGATTTCTCAAAAGCCAGACGACCGAACCAGGAACAAAAAAGAGTTAATGTCGATTTTCCTGGTTGGATGATTCATTCCTTGGACAAGGAAGCTAATCGTCTTGGTGTCCCTCGGCAATCCATTATTAAAGTTTGGGTGGCAGAACGGTTAGAAAAAGTTCGTGTCTGGCAGTAAAGATGTCAGTGCAAAAGCGAGATGTTTCGGGGAGCCCGGTGCGGTAATTCCGTGCGACGGGATCTGAGAGGGGGCAGTTCGGGTAACTGGCTGTACTTATCTCACTTGCCTGCCTGTGTGTAACACGCAGACAGGCACCTGACCCCGCCTTTGGCGGGACAGATGATCTCAATCATTATGGCAGCCTGAAATAGCCAAAGTCAAGTGTTTCTGACCGTTGCCTGAGTATTATACATGTATTATCAAAAACAATCCTTGCATATTGCTCTGATTATTATTGGCTTTGTTTCTGTAGTGTCTCAAATCCTGCTTATACGGGAACTGGTTGGAGTATTTTACGGTAATGAGCTATGCCTTGGGATTATCTTTGCCAGCTGGTTTTTCTGGATGGCTGCAGGAAGTCTTGGAACTGAGAAGATATTCAAGCCAACAGGGATAGGTTCACAAGCCTTTGTCTTCAGTCAAATCTTTGTTGCCTTGCTTTTACCCTTAACCATCATCCTTATCAAGACTATTCGTGTTTCCTTGCATGTGCCGGTTGGAGAGATGATGGGATATCATCTCATGGTCAGCTCTATCCCATTACTCCTTGCTCCGTTGGGAATGGTTATCGGTGCTCAATTTACACTTGGATATAGATTTTATTCGCAGGTGATAGGGGTAGGAGATGTGAGAGAGGTGGGAAAGGGTTGGCAGGTTGCTGCCAATAAGGTCTATCTCTATGATGCCATAGGCGATACGATTGGTGGTCTTGCTTTTGGGTGTGTATTTGTTAATCTCTTTGACCCATTGGAAACAGCATTTTACATAGGTATTATTAGCCTATTATCTGGAATGCTGCTGCTTACCTTTTGTAGTAAAAAGGCATACCCTATCATGGTAATAGTTGGGATATGCTTGTTAACCAGTATGTACGGGGTGGTTATATCGGATAAGGTAATGAATTATGCTGCCAGCCTTAATTGGAAAGGGTTTTCTGTAGTAAAAAATGTCTCATCAAGGTATGGCGAGCTAACCATGATCAGGGCAGACAATTTTTCCCTTTGCCAGAGGCAATACCTCTGCCAGATGGGCTCCATCCTTTACTGTGATGGTCAGCTTGTTTTTACCAGTCCGCAGCAGCTTGACAATGAAGAGCTTATCCATTTCCCTCTGCTTCAGACACCACAGGTAAAGCAGGTACTTATCCTTGGCGGGGCAGTAGCTGGCGGGCTTAAGGAGGCTCTCAAATATCCAGAGGCAGAGATATATTATGTGGAGCTTGATCCAGCATTGATAAAAATGGCTCTGAGATACATTCCAAAGGAAGACATTGACAGTCTTAACAACCCAAGGGTAAAAAATATCTATGGCGATGGCAGGTTGTTTATTAAGAGATGGCGAGGAAAGTCGTTTGATGCCTTAATAATTAATATTGGCAGTCCCTCGACTGCTGAACGCAACAGATTTTACACCCTCGAGTTTTTTGAAGAGGTAAAACGTATCTTAAAACCGCAAGGTGTCATTAGCCTTTCTATCAGGTCAAATGAGAATTATCTTGGCGAAAACATGCTGCAATTCAACGGATGTATCTACCATACCCTGAAACAGGTTTTCCCTCATATAATCCTGGTCCCAGGCGATAAACTGACTATGATTGCCTCGTCTGATACAACTAAGCAGACACAGGATGTCGTCCATACAAACACGATTACCTCAGAGGCTTCACAGCCTTCAGCCTCCAGCCTTCAGCCTTCGTATCTGAGTGTTGATTCGCATGTTCTGGCTGAAAGACTGAGACAACGAGGGATTGAAACCAGATTTGTAAATGAGCATTATCTGCCATATCGATTTTATCCTGAGAGGATAGAGTATCTCAAGGAAAGCCTTGACAGGGTAGTAACAAAGATAAATCATGACCTTTATCCTGTTTGCTATTATTTTGATATTGCTTTATGGGGAGAGGAGTTTTCACAAGGCACAGAAAGGCTTTTTCGTATTCTTTTTGATATAAAACCATGGCAGTTTTTGTTTGGGGTTGTGTTTTTGGCAGCTATTCTCATGTTCAGGAAGAGGAGGAGAGCCTGTATTCTATCCGGGGTGTTTATCTCTGGCTGCGGTGGTATAGTAATGGAGATGGTACTGCTAATTGGTTTTGAGATACTGTTTGGTTATATATACCACTTGATTGGGCTGATCATTGCCGGATTTATGGTAGGTATTGCTGCTGGAACATGGCTGATGAATTCAAGGGTTGATAAAATAAAAAACAGGGTGCTATCTTATTCGCTTTTGCAGACAACCATGGCCATGTACCTATTTTTAACCCCAGTCATTTTTATTGGCTTAAGGCTAATATCTGATAAGTCTTTGGTACAGGGCTGTATCCCTGTGTTGTTTTTCATGCTAACTGCCTTAGCAGGTGCATTGGTTGGATTGATTTTCCCATTGGCTAACCGAATATATTCAGATCGCGTAAGATATTCGAGCTATTCGAGCTATTCGAGCAGTGCAGCAGAGACATTACCCTCTGGCGGGATAATGTATGCCATGGACATGGGTGGTGCATGTGTTGGCTCACTTATTGCGGCTGTTTTAACCATACCTGTTTTTGGCATTACATGGACATGCGTGATCTTTGGGGTATTGAATCTGTTGGCAGGGGTATCGCAGTCGTGCAGCTTTTCAAACGATCAGCCTTCAAGCTGAATAGTAACTGCTTAGCCGCAGATTTACGCAGATGAACGCAGATAAGT
>JASEHA010000295.1 GCA_030018795.1 bacterium | reverse complement strand
ATATGGAGATATCCAAGACCATATTTTCTAAACTTCTTGATCTTTCTCTCTTGTTTAAGAAAATCAGAAGGAAGGGTGTCTAATTCATATCTTTTTAGACACCGATAGATCTTCATGGGATAAAGATTGGGTATTTTATCATCAAGAGTAAAGAAGATATCCTCAATGGTCTTTTTGAACTGTTTTCTTTCAAAGCAGATTAAGTCTTCTTGTTCGGAAGTTAAGGTAGTGTTTAATTTATATGGACGAGATGACCTATCTTCAATGCTATCAGCAACCTTCCATCGTTTGACTGTTTTGAAATTAAGGTTACAGTTTCTTAGCTAAAGAATATATGCTATCTTTTGAGTTTTTAATCTCTTGCCTTATGGCAAAAGTAGTTTTGGCATTTTTGTGTAATTTGACTTCCATAGGTTCTATATTATACTATACAACCTACCGTTAGTCAACAATTAAGTATAATATTGAAACCAGAAAATACTGAAACAGAGTAAGCGTTCAGCAGCAATTCTCATTATGGCAGCCTTAATTAAAAAGAAGCTGTCAACAGCAAACCATATATGACGCAATTCCTACCTTTTGGAGTGCATCATCCGTGATAAATGGTATGGAGTGCATCATCCGTGATGATGCATGAGCATGCATTGACATGGTCAATGCACTCCAAAATGCACTCCAAAATTAGAATTGCTGGGAATTGCTCGGACTGAAAGAATGTTTTCATTACAATGATTTATACCCATGTCAAAAAATAAAGGCGGAATTGGAGTCCAAAGCCCATTGGATATATTAAAAGTCAAATGAAAAGCATCATCATCAGAGGGGCAAGGGAGCATAACCTGAAGAATCTCAATCTTAAGATTCCACACAATAAGCTCATCGTCATCACTGGCGTCTCTGGCTCTGGTAAGTCTTCTTTGGCTTTCGACACTATTTATGCTGAGGGACAAAGGCGATATGTTGAGTCTCTTTCAGCCTATGCCAGACAGTTCCTCGGTCAGATGGAGAAGCCTGATATAGACCACATAGAAGGGCTTTCCCCAGCCATATCTATTGAGCAAAAATCAGTCAGCAAGAACCCAAGGTCAACTGTTGGCACAATCACAGAGATATTTGATTACTTAAGGCTCCTCTTTGCCAGAATAGGAGAGCAACACTGCTATAGATGCGGCAAGAGAATAACCCGACAATCAAGCACAGAGGTTACCAAACAGCTTATGGAAAGACCCGAAGGCACAAAGCTTACCATTCTCTCACCCTTAGTCTCAGGAAAGAAGGGAGAGCATCATCAGTTGATAGAGTTTGCCAAAAAAGAGGGGTTTGTCAGAATAAGGATAGATGGAAAGATTCAAGACCTCTCTGAGAAGATAAGCCTTGATAAGAACAAGAAACACATCCTTGAGGTTGTGGTCGATAGATTGGTCATAAAAGAAGGAATTGTGCCAAGGCTCGCTGACTCGGTAGAGACTGCCATGAAGCTTTCCAAGGGAAGGTTGATTGCTGTCTGTGATAAAGAAGAGCAGATCTTTTCTTCTGAATCCTGCTGTCCTGATTGTGGTATCTCCTATAATACACTTGAGCCGAGGGACTTTTCCTTCAACTCTCCTTATGGTGCTTGTCCATCCTGTGATGGCTTGGGCTCAAAGCTTGAGCTTGACCCAGACCTTATCGTGCCAAACAAGGATTTGAGTATCTGGCAGGGTGCTATCAAGCCTATTGGTATGCCCTTTGGAAGAAAGGGTCAAGAGCTTGAGGCATTGGCTGGCCATTATAGATTTAAGCTATCTATGCCATTTACTAATCTCTTGCCTGAAATCCAGAGGCTGATTCTATATGGCTCAGAGGAGAAGCTGAGGTTTGACTACAGGGGATTTAATTCTCATTACTCCTATTCTGCCTACTATGAGGGTGTGATTCCAAATCTTCAGAGGAGATACAGACAGACAAAATCAGAGTATATCAGGTCTGAGGTAGAAAGGTATATGTCAAACATTCCTTGCTCTGTCTGTTCTGGAAAGAGGCTAAAGCAGGAGAGCCTGTCTGTCCTTATTAACGGAAGCTCAATTGCTGATCTTTGCAACCTTTCAGTTGAGGGCTGCCTTAAATTCTTTGAAAACCTTAAGTTGACAAAGCAAGCAGAGACGATTGCCAGCCAGATTATCAAAGAGATAAAGGCAAGGCTCGCCTTCTTGGGAAATGTTGGGATCTCATATCTTACCTTAAGTAGAACAGCAGTAACCCTCTCAGGTGGAGAGGGCCAGAGGATTCGGCTTGCTACCCAGATAGGCTCTGGTCTGGTTGGTGTCCTCTATGTCCTTGATGAGCCATCCATAGGCTTGCATCAAAGGGATAACCATAAGCTGATTGACACCCTAAAAGGGCTTCAGAAATTGGGGAATACAGTAATTGTTGTTGAACACGATGAACAGATGATGAGATCTGCTGATTGGGTGATAGACTTAGGGCCTGGTGCAGGTAAAGACGGCGGGTATCTTGTGGCTGAAGGGAAACCTGCGGATATTGAGAAGAATGATGCCTCCCTTACAGGCAAGTATCTTTCCAAAGCCTTAGAGATCAGCCTTCCCCAAAAGAGAAAATCCTCCAAAGGCTTCTTGAGGATAAAGGGTGCCAGCCATAACAACCTAAAAAACATAGATGTCAAGATTCCCATTGGCTTATTTACCTGCGTAACAGGTGTCTCAGGCTCTGGAAAGAGCAGTTTAATCTCTGAGACACTACACCCAGCCTTAGCAGGAATCCTGCACTATGCCTCTATAAAACCTGGTCATTACAAGGCTATTGAAGGCATTGAATACATAGACAAGGTGATAAACATTACCCAATCTCCCATTGGCAGGACACCCAGGTCCAATCCAGCTACATATACAGGTTTATTCACGCCAATAAGGGAGCTATTCTCTGAATTGCCAGAGTCAAGGGTTCGGGGATATAGGCCAGGAAGGTTCAGCTTTAATATAAGGGGAGGCAGGTGTGAGGAGTGCGAAGGGGATGGAGAGAAGAAGATAGAGATGTTCTTTCTGCC
>JASEHA010000294.1 GCA_030018795.1 bacterium | reverse complement strand
ATCGACAAAACTTTGTCGTTAGAGGGAATTGTGGGATTTAGATGCGTTTGCCCTGTGCAAAAAATACTTGACAATTTTGATTTTATATGTTAGTATATAAAATGTTTATATTAAGAGGTGGAAATTACGGATGGAGATAGGTGAACTCCTTAAGTTGTTGGTAGATAAGCGTGCTTCAGATTTATATCTAAAGGTAGCCAGACCCCCTATGCTTAGAATTGCGGGGACTCTTACTCAACTTGATATGGCCAGGTTGTCTCCTGATGATGTGAAAAATCTTATTTATTCAATGATGAATGATGATCAGATAAAAAAGTTTGAGGAGAGTTACGACGCTGATTTTTCATACAGCTTGAGAGGGGTGGCAAGGTTCAGGGTAAATGCCTTTAAACAACGTGGCGTACAAGGTGCAGTTGTCAGGATGGTGCCGTATGAGATACCTGCAATAAATAGTCTGGGGTTGCCTCCTGTTATAGAAGAGTTAGCAACCAGACCACAGGGTTTGCTGCTGGTAACAGGACCTACTGGCTCTGGAAAGTCAACTACCTTAGCGGCTATAGTTGGCCAGATTAATGCTACTCGAAATTGTCATATTATTACGGTTGAGGATCCGATTGAGTTTTTGCATCGGGATAACATGGCTGCTATAGAACAACGGGAGATTGAGGTGGATACGAAATCTTTCCGTGAGGCACTTCGCCGGGCATTAAGGCAGGATCCTGATGTTATTCTTATTGGTGAGATGCGTGATCTGGAAACAGTGGCTACAGCTATTAGTGCTGCAGAAACAGGGCATTTAGTTCTGTCTACACTGCATACCAATGATGCTACTCAAACAGTGGATAGAATCATTGATATCTTCCCGGCAAATCAACAACAACAGGTTCGAATACAATTATCCATGACCTTGCTTGGAGTGGTATCTCAGAGGTTATTAAAACGAGCTGATGGCAATGGAAGGGTAGCTGCTGTAGAAATAATGATTAATAATCCATTAATAAAGGATATTATTGAAAAAGGAAATACATCCGGTATAAGAAAGGTTATAGAAAGTTCAGGAACATACTGGAAGATGCAAACCTTAACCCAGTCTATTGCTGAGCTTATCAATACCGGAATCATTACCATGGAAGAAGGGTTATCTGCAGTGCCAAATGCAGATGAACTAAGGCTTGCCCTTAAAGGAACCTATGGACAGGCAAGCCTGGTCTTTGGCGATATGACGAGTATGATGGATTATTGATGCGGTTTAGGTAAACAGGTTGAAACAGGTAAGGAACGGTTGCGACTGTTCTCTACAGTAAAAAAGGAGATGAGATGTCTCTCATCTCCTTTTTTATGATTAAATTTTGTTAGAGGCAAGAAAGAGAATGCGAAAGATAGCTGCATCTGAGATCGATGAACTTACTTATCATCTGTGTGTTAAGGCTAATTGTTTTATACTTGAAGACATAAAACAAGGTCTTGGCAATGCCTTGCTTCATTCTACTGGCAGGCAGAAGGATGTTTTGTCGATATTGGTTGAAAATGTGGAATTGGCTGAGCAAACAAGGGTGCCAATATGTCAGGATACAGGGATTGTGGTTGTTTTCATGGATATTGGACAGGAGGTAATGGTTGTAGACGGGTATATAGAAGAAGCTATAAATAGTGGAGTCAGAAGGGCTTATCACGATGCTTATCTCCGCAACTCAGTAGTGTCTGACCCTATTATCCGGAAAAATACTGATGATAATACCCCAGCCATGATTCATACCAGAATAGTTAAGGGTTCTTCCTTAAGGCTGATTGTTATGCCAAAGGGAAGCGGCGGGGAAAACATGAGTGGGCTCTGGATGTTTAAGCCGGCAGATGGTGTAAACGAGATAGTTAATACCCTTGTCATGCATGTAAAACAGGTTGGAGCATTCTCCTGTCCGCCATTAATTATTGGTGTAGGGATTGGCGGTAGCTTTGAGGTTGCCCCATTACTGGCAAAGAGGGCACTGTTGCGTCAGATAGGGGAATCACATCCTGAACATCATATTGCCGAGATTGAGCATAAGTTGTTGGAAAAGATCAATAGATTAAAGATAGGTCCTGCAGGGCTGGGAGGCTCACCTACTGTTTTAAGCGTGAATATAGAGACCTGTGCCACACATATTGCCAGCTTGCCTGTGGCAATGAACCTTTGCTGTTATGCGAACAGGCATTGTGAAGGGACACTGTAAGGGGTGACGATTTATTTTACGCAGATGGCACAGAGTTCGCAGATAAATGGATCTCTCCTCTGCGTTATCAGTGTTATCTGCATGAAACTGTTTTGTAACAAGAGGAGAATACTTGAGTGCATCCAAAGAAAATTCATACGCCATTAGATAAAGAGACAATCCTTTCCTTGCATGCAGGAGAGCATGTTTTCCTGAGTGGAGATGTTTATACACTCAGGGATGCAGCTCATAAGAGATTGGTAGGATTATACGATAGCCACCATCTGGTTGGAAAGGAGAGGGAAAAAAAACTTGACATCAGTGGACAAATAGTGTATTATACAGGGCTGACTCCGTTGCTGCCGCATGGCTGTCCTGGTTCTGCAGGCCCAACAACAAGTGCCAGGATGGATAAGTATACCACACGATTGCTTGATGCTGGCATGGCTGGTATGATTGGTAAGGGTCCAAGGGGGATGGATATAGTAAGAAGTATCCGTGACCATCAATCAATATATTTTGTTGCTGTTGGTGGTGCTGGAGCCTTTCTTGCCCAAAGGATAAAAAAGGCAGAGATTGTTGCCTTTGATGACCTTGGCTGTGAGGCTGTCTTTAGATTAAGTGTTGAAGATTTCCCACTCTGGGTAGGGGTTGATTCAAAGGGCAAAACAATGTGGGATACGATGCTGGGGTAAGGGAAGGAAGAACTAAAATCGTTTACCGTGACCGTTACCTGTGTCCGTGTTTTTACAGACACACTAAACGGATACGAATCACGATTGGGCCTTCAGCCTAAACAACTTGAAACTCGATGTTCAAGTTGTTACTGGTGACTGGTGCACTGGAGACTGATTGC
>JASEHA010000293.1 GCA_030018795.1 bacterium | reverse complement strand
GGTAAAATCTGTACCATTTTTACCTATGTGGTAATTTCCAACCGCACAGGTCGATTATTTGCAGATATGTCCTTACCTGACATTATATCTGAAATAAAACAAATGAGAGAACAAAAAATTTAGTCTTTGGAACATTATTGCTCTTTCTCTGGAATTTAGATACCCAATATTCAGGAAATTAGGGACAGCGACCGTTTAAATTCGCTTCTTGCTATCCTTGTCAGAATAAATGGTCGCTGTCCCGAATGGCACTGACTTAAGCGAAATAAGTACAAAGCTTGATATACAGACAGTGTTCATTCGTTTTAATCACCACAACATCGTGTAGTGGTCGAAGGCCGTAAATCGTCAAAAAAACCTTAAGTCAGTGCCATTCGTCGCTGTCCCTATTTTCCCCAGATTTTTCAGTTGACATATCTGTGAAATCGTGAGATAATTATGTCAGGTTCACAGTTGGTTGCCGAGTATAAACTAAAAGGAGCTGAATCCATAGATGGTTTTATAGGGTGCAGGGCAACAACTGCTTTATAGACTAAAAAGCTGTTAGGCAGGAAGGGCGTATAACACCTAACAGTCTTTAGCCTAACCAGAGGGTATATAATGTATTGCAAACTTCGGATGCTTAAAATAATAACTATAGCTGCTATCTTTGTCTGCTTCTTCTCTCTGTCTGCCTTTTGCCAGGCAGGGAGGGAAGCCTTTCTCAAGGGAAATGAATACCTTGAGGAGAAAAATTATCAGCAGGCAATCATTGCTTACCAACAGGCTATTAAATCAAATCCATACCATAAGATAGCCTATCATAACCTTGGCAGGTGCTACCTTAACCTCAACCTTTTTACTAAGGCAGAGGAATGCCTTAAAAAAGCATTAAAGCTGGATCCTGATTATATTCCAGCCCTTAATAAATTAGGGGTAGTCTATGAGTATCAGAAAAAGTATAAAGAGGCATGGAAGTGTTATGAGAGGATATTATCGATTAATCCTATGGAAGCAGAGGCTCATTATAATCTGGCATCCCTCTTCCAGAAAAAGCGTGATTTTGAAAGGGCAATCCTTCATGCTCAGAAGGCTATAAAAACAAAGCCAGACTATGTTGAAGCAATTATCAAGCTCGGTGATATATACTGGAAGTCATATCATAATCTGGAAAAAGCATCTATATACTATAAAAGGGTAAAAGGGATTGAGCCTGAAAACAAGCTTGTTCGATCCTGTCTGGCAGAGATGTATCTACAGGAGGGATTGATTGAGGATGCAGAGATGGAATGTCTGGAGATAGTCAGTATTGACCCATTATCCCTGACAGCCCTGTCTCAATTGATAAAGATATATACCAGTCAGGGAAGGTATGAAAGGATTGGTCCGCTCTGTCAGCAGATAATTTCTATCACCCCTGCAGATAGCAGGATGTTATCATACAGCTCTGTGTTGAGCAGCATGATAACCCTTCTTTTTGATCAGGGAATGGAGAAAAATGCAGACATGCTCAGTCAAAAATTAGTCTCTCTCCACCCCAGCTCAAAGACATTTGACTCATATCTGTCTACATTAACCAACCTTATAAACTTTATGTTTGATAAAAGTAGGTATGAAAAGGCAGCCCTATTTTGCAAGAGAATAACTGCCCTCGTCCCATCTGTAAAGGAATTAAATTCATATCGTGGGACACTAAACCGTCTTATCAGGCTTTATTTTAAGCATAAAAGATACAAGGATTCTATCCCCCTCTGTCAGAGGGTAATAGCAATCTCTCCATCAGACGGGATAGGACATTATCAGCTTTCTATAGCCTATAAAGGGATGGGTGAATATAAGGAGTGCACAAACGAAGCCCTTAAGGCGTGCCGGATAGATCCCTTTGATGAGATGTTCTGGCATGTTGTGGAAAAAGGGGTGCTGGACACTAATCGGCAGCAGGTTGGCAGCCCATTAAGGACTGAGTGCTCTAAGAGACACCTTGAAATGGCACAACACTACTTCAGGCTTGGAAATATTCTCTTAGCTGAGTACGAATATAAAAAAGCCAGACAGCTTAATCCTCAAAGTGCATCAATAAGGTTAGGATTGGCAAAGTGTTACGAGGAACAGGGCATGAAGCCTGAGTTGATTGAGGAATTAAAAAAGGTGCTTGAGCTTGATCCAGAGAACAATGAGGCAAGGGATAAGATAGAAATGATGTGGAAACAAAAGACATTATCCTTTGTCAAGGAGACAATCCCTGAGGTTAGGAAAAGAAGGCTGGCCGTCATCTTTTCAACAAAAAATCCAGTACACTTAGAGATTGACCTGGTAGCCGGGGAGATGATGGATGAATTCTTAACTAAATCGTGGACTGTCTCCCCTGTCTCGACAAAAGAGGTTCAAGCTATGATGAATAATACTGGATTAACTACTGTAAGCAACCTGCAGGCAGCCGTTCAATTAGCAAAAAACCTTGGGGCAAGCTATCTCCTCTGGGGCGAGATACAGGAGGAAAAGGAAAGGATTTGTATTGAATCACAATTATTATATTTAAGAGAAGGAACTCCCCAAAAAAAACATGAGTTTTTTCATGTTAATCGTAATAAGGGTTGTTTGACCAAGTGCTTATCATACCTTAGTAATGAGCTTTCTGACTTTTTCCCTGTTCAGGGTGAAATAGTCAGCTTGAGCAAAACAAGTATTGTCCTTAACCTTGGCGAAAAACATGGTGCCAGACCAGGCTTTATCTGTGATGCCTTTGATCCTGCTGGTAAGAAAATAACAGAGATAGAGATTATAGAGGTAGGAGATAATGCCTCTAAGGGAATTGTTACCACTGTCTCTGGCATGAGACAGTTATTGCCTCATAATCGTGTCAGCCTGCAAAAGGGACAGGTGGTTAAGGAGACAAAGGGGAAGAAGAAGAAAGGTTAGCGGTAAGATGAATATAGTAAAATGAGGAGAACAGGCAAATGAGGCAAATGAGAGGAAATTATTTATTACTCGATGTTCAAGTTTTTACTGGTGACCAAGCAAGGAGGCGAGAGGGCGAGAAGGCGAGAAAAGTGGGATTCGATGGGAAACTG
>JASEHA010000292.1 GCA_030018795.1 bacterium | reverse complement strand
TCAATATATTGTGGTGCTTGCTCATGAATTTTGACTTTTTACACAGCCTGACGTAAGACATATTGCTTTTCAAAGGACTGGACCATACACAATGCAGTCTCTTATTTTGTTTCTGTTCAGTTACAATTTCTGTTGGCCAAATGCGGACTTTACGGGTACAGGGCGAAGACGGTAAATGGGATCAACGAACTAAAGGCCATGTCGGCAGGGTTAGCTGACCACATTTGGAGTATAGAGAAATGGCTTACTTATCCTGTTAGAGGGAGTTAGCTGATTTGGGACACTACCAAAAATCTCAAACAAAAAAATGGCATCAACTATCCAATTATACTTTTTTGTTTATGACGGATTGGATTCCGATGACCCCTTCCCCTTGTCCTTTTTCTTGTAATCAGTAATATAGAACCCTGAGCCCTTAAAGATAAGCCCTGCTCCTGGAGAAAAGACCCGCTTTGCTGTACCCATACATTTTGGGCATTTTCGTCCATTTTCAGCATGATCATCGTTTATTGATTGAAATATTTCAAATGTTTCTGTACAATCCTTACAAACATAGTCGTATGTTGGCATTATTAATTCCTCCTGCCTACGTAGCTGTTAATTGTTAGCACATGCATTTATTGTCTGATTGCTAATTGCTAACAGCTAATACTATTTTCTGGTGGGCAATGCCCACCCTACTACGAAGATTAAATGTCACGAGGTACTATATACAAACGTATAGAGCCGGGACACGTGCAGATGACAGACTATATATCTGCCCATTGACTCAATGTCCCGGCTCACTTGACTGCACTCTAAGGACAATCGCAAAGATTATCCTTAGAGTCAGATTAATACATCCCCATTCCTGAATCGCCGCCGCCGGGCATCATTGGAGCTGCCTTTTCCTTTTCTGGCACATCTGTAATCAAGCACTCTGTGGTCAGCATCAATGATGCAATTGAGGCTGCATTCTGAAGAGCGGTTCGAGTTACCTTGGCTGGATCAATTACCCCTGCCTTGACCATATCTTCAAAGGTATCGGTAGCAGCGTTATAACCATAAGCAAACTCATTGTTGTTCTTTATCTTATCTACAACAATAGAGCCTTCTTGTCCGGCATTTGCGGTTATCTGTCTTATTGGTGCTTCCATAGCACTTCTTATAATCGTTGCCCCTATCTTCTCATCACCTGAAAGTGCGGAAATAAGCTCGGTTACAACGGCTTGTGCTCGCAGCAGCATGATACCGCCGCCTGGCACAATCCCTTCTTCAACAGCTGCTCTGGTAGCATGGAGGGCATCCTCAAACCTTGCCTTTTTCTCCTTCAACTCTGTTTCAGTTGCTGCCCCAATGCTAATCACAGCTACACCGCCGGATAACTTTGCCAATCTCTCCTGCAGCTTTTCCTTATCATAATCTGAGGTTGTATCCTCAACCTGAAGCCTTATTTGAGATATTCTTGCCTCAATATCCTTCTTTGCCCCGGCTCCTTCAACAATAACCGTATTTTCCTTATCAATATTTACCTTCTTTGCTCGGCCAAGGTCCTCTAATTTTACATGCTCAAGCTTCATACCCAGATCCTCAGAGATAACCCTTCCACCAGTAAGGATAGCGATGTCTTCAAGCATTGCCTTTCTTCTATCTCCAAAACCAGGAGCCTTTATGGCAACGCACTTTAATGTCCCTCGAATCTTGTTTACTACCAATGTAGCCAGAGCCTCACCATCAAGATCCTCAGCAATAATCACAAATGATTTGCCCATTTGAACAATCTTCTCTAAGATAGGAAGAACATCCTTCATGACACTGATCTTCTTCTCATAGATAAGAATAAATGGATCCTCCATAGAGCAGCTCATCTTCTCTGGATCTGTCACAAAATAGGGAGAGATATACCCACGGTCAAACTGCATCCCTTCAACCACTTCTAAAGATGTCATAATGGTTTTTGACTCTTCTACAGTGATAACCCCATCCTTGCCTACTTTTTCCATAGCATCAGCAATCAAGTCGCCAATTGTTCTATCCATATGAGCAGAAATAGTGGCTACATCAGAGATATCCTTTTTGTCGCCTACCTTTTCTGATTTTTTCCCTATTTCCTTGATAACCTCTTCTACTGCCCTGTCAATCCCTTTCTTTAACTCCATTGGATTGGCACCAGCAGCAATATTCTTGATACCCTCTTTATAGATTGCCTGAGCAAGAACGGTTGCGGTTGTTGTCCCATCACCGGCAACATCAGATGTCTTGCTGGCCACCTCTCTGACTAAATGAGCACCCATATTTTCATATGGATCCTGAAGGTCTATCTCCTTTGCTACAGTAACACCATCACAGGTAATAGTAGGAGAACCCCACTTTTTATCGATAACCACATTTCTACCCTTAGGACCAAGGGTAACCTTTACTGCCTCAGCAAGGGTATCCATTCCTTTCATAATGGATTTTCTTGCATCCTCACCAAACAAAAGCTGTTTTGCCATTTCTACTTGCCTCCGTATTTTAAATAATTCCCTATTTATCAAGGGAATAGTTGTCCAGATTTGTGTTAATCAGTGATTAACCTGTCAATTACTCAATAATCCCAAGTATATCATCCTGATGCATGATAAGGCACTCCTCACTTTCAATCTTTATATCAGTGCCTGAATACTTGCCAAAGAGCACAATATCGCCAACCTTAACCTCCATAGCAATCTTGTCGCCCTTTTCTGTTACCTTGCCAGGACCAACTGCCAATACCTCACCCTTTTGTGGTTTTTCCTTGGCTGTATCAGGGATAATTATCCCACCCTTTGTCTTTTCTTCGCCTTCAACCCTTTTAACAATGACCCTGTCTCCTAATGGTCTAATCTTCATATCGTATCCTCCTTTTATTGATTAACAATCTACGTTCTCGTTACATACAACTTAACTTGTAACTTCACCTCCTTTACAAATCACCCTTCCATCAAGGGAGGGTGGAAACATTTGTGCTAATCCTCCTGTGAATGGCTTGCAATTGTTACTCTCCAACCTTATATTCACCATCGATTACATCTCCTTCCTTTGCCCTGTCAGAGG
>JASEHA010000291.1 GCA_030018795.1 bacterium | reverse complement strand
CTTACTTGAAGCAACATATCCTTGTGGTTAAAAATTTCATAATGAGAATTGCTGCGAATCTGAAAGTCTCGCAATCCCTCACCCTAACCCTCTCCCACAAGGGGAGAGGGAACTTAAGACTATCTGTAGTGTGGGCAATGCCCACACTACATCAACATCACTTCCAATAAAGTGTCCACGTTACTGCCTGATTTTCAAACGGAGCATCCCCTCTTGTGCCAGCAAACAGGGTTTTGAGCACAATTCTTTTTTGCTTGACTACCTTTTGTTGGGGTGAGGTTTCTTCAACCGTTTCCAGGCATTTATACAGGTTATCCATCAGCTTTTTGATGGTTAATCTGGATATGTTTTTCGGATCACCTCGCAGCCCTTTACCCTCTGGATCAATATCCCAGATACAGTCAAGCGTATCATTTTTCCCACACAACATCCATGATTTCTTGAAACAATCCAGTGCCTCTTCAGAGTCCATAAGCAGGTAGGATAGACCCATATTGAAATAAATACCACCATCATCAGGCGATGTTTGCAGTGCAGCTTTGTATTCCTCTATAGCCAGTGTATAAGTACCTTCCTGAGCATAGACATTCCCCATGTTATTATGTGCCTCAGCATGTTGCGGAGACTGCACCAGAATATTCTGGAATTGAGTAATTGCTTTTTCTAAAGAATCATGCCTGGCATAAATAATACCCAGCTTATTTGCCACAGGGATATCTTCTGGATGTGAATTGAGCCGTGTAACGTATTCATTTATACGCTCATCTTTAACCCCAGATTGATATTTGCAAAACATATCAACATTGTTCTGCACTGTTTCCCTCACACCCTCATTTGACAACATCTGAAGCCGTTGTGGTCTATCAATGAGCGATGCCGGAGCATACTCGTTCCAGGCATCATTCATATCAATTACCTTCAATTCCTTTGCTTTATTCCATGTATTATATTCCTGACTGCCTTTTTCCCATGCATCAAAAAACGAGCTGCCAATCTCTGTTATCTCCAGTGGCAGCCACACATATCCATCACGGACAACATATCGTTCCTTATCAAGAGTAATCATATCAGCATTTTTTTGTGATACCCCGGTATTAAACAGCAAAAAGATATGACCGGGGCACAGTACTGCAGATGTTTGAATGCCAACATTTTCCAGACATGCTGCATAGAGCACGGTCAGGTCATCACAATCTCCACATTTGAGACGAAGGGTATCTGCCGGGTATTGTACTGTATCTAAAAGAATACCCTCTTTTGAAATCTTGCTGAATGGGGCATTAGGGTCAGGCACATAGACTACAGGCATATTATTTAAGGCTGAAAAGATAGCAACACCAAAAAGCATGTTTTCTATGGGTGATTCTATATTACCAATCATATTGGTTATCTCTTTGGAAAAGCTGTTAACCACTGCATCCCTTAGGGTGACAAAGGCAGCAATACTATTTTCTTCCTGCCAGTCAATGGCATTTTTGTTAAGAAGGGTAGTAGTTTTTACAGATGAAGCCTGCTGAGGCTTATTCTTCCAGAGGTATTCTACCTCTACCTCTATCTGCACAGGTGTATCCTCATCCACAGAAAATATATTATTGTTAAACACCGGCTTCAATGGAATTTCTTTATTGTCACCCGGGTTAATCTCATGCACCTCATATTCTGTAGGAAGGTTCATGTATTCTGGAACAAATACCTTTACCTTAATCTTTGAACAGGTTCTGATGTTCGAGTAACTGTATTACCCTGCTCATCTGCATATTTCACCACTCCAATATTAACAATCGGGTCTGCTCCACCCATACTCACCATACCAGCTATCAATGCTCCACAAATCTCTCCAATCATCAACAATCTGTTCATTTCCACAACCTCCTTTGATATAGACGCACCTAAAGGTGCTCACTACATTAGAGATACTATCTCCTTGCCTGACATAGTCTGACATAGCAGAGCAAGCTCTGCAAATACATGTTTCTCATTACATCACTCTGTCCTCAACTTCTCACTTTCTATTCCCATTTCCCATCACTGCACACTCAGTGCTGCAACCACCAACAATACCCCCAGGCACCACCTTATTACCTTACTCGGATTCTTCTCAAAACAGGCTATTAAACAACATGAATGTGATGAGGCTACATTAACCGTGAGCGTTGCATAAGCTATAAGCCTATAAAAACAAGCAATTACAGCAAAAGTAGTTCTAAAATCACACAAAACCCTTAAACTTGACAAATATCGTAACTTCTTGAAAGGTTGAAAATGGCAAAAAGTATTTATTTTGATGTACCAGTAGCCAAAATCCATGTTTAGAGATATTTAGCACTTCAACATGGGAAGTGCTTTTTCCAGCTATCTTTGATTTCATCTTTCCTCTCCTCAATAATTTTTTGAATTTCTCTAATATCTTCTTGAGGCAATCCGTAATTCTTGGCTAACAAAACAGAAGGTTCCAACCAAAATTTTGCTTCTCCCTCAGCAGAGGAAACATGAATATGCATCCTTTCCTCTTCACGAGAAAAGAAAAAGAAGCTGTAATGTCCAATGTCAAGACCTTGGCTCTACTCCATTTTCCTTCACTTTTCCTTCAATAGAATCATCTGAGCCACAAAAACTTGAGGTTCCTTTTTTCTTCAATAGTGTCAAACTCGTGATGATCAGTAGTGACGAGTTCTGCACTTTCTATTTCGGATAGGGCAAGAGCAAAAGAATCAGCATAAGAAACCTTTTCTTCCACCTTATATTTCCCAGCAAGCATAAAAAGTTCATAAGAAACCTCAAATATAAACTCAATTGGTAATTGCTTCAGCTCCTCCAGAATCTGGATGGCAACAACCTCACCACTATTCCTTAGAGCAGCATAGTATACTTCCCCTAAGTTTATAGTATGCATATAGATAATATTGTGTTCTTCAGATAAAAGTTCAATTAGTTTGTCTTTGCCTTCTTCATTTTCCAGGTAAGCAATTAACGCACAAGCATCTAACACATAAGTCTTTGTTCCATTAACCAAATTTTTTCTCCTCCAACATTTTCTCTTTAACCCAAGTTCGCGAAGGGAGGCTTTCAAGCAGCCGATTAGCCGTTGTTTTTC
>JASEHA010000290.1 GCA_030018795.1 bacterium | reverse complement strand
GAAGAAAAGCCCAGGAAAAAGCAAAACAATATTCATGGGATAAAACGGCACAAGAGACACTACAGGTTTTTGAAGAAGTCTGTGAGAAAAAACGGGATGGTTTATTTTAGTGTGAAAGCTTGTAGCTGAACACTTACATGGAGGCTTGATAATGAAGATAGCTTTATATAGTACTACAGCAGATACACTGACTAAAGAAGACGCCTCTTATCCTATCGGATTAGGGTACTTGGGAGCAGTCTTAGAGAATGATGGGCATGAGGTGATGGTCGAAAATTATTTCAATCTGCCATGGAAAGATGTGGAGGTACGAATTACTGAGGAGCTTGCAAGGTATCAACCGGATATAGTAGGCGTAAGTGTATTAACCATGAACAGGACTTCATCCTTTAAGACTACTCAATTAGCCAAAAGCATCCTTCCTGAGGTAAAAGTAATTGCTGGAGGTGTCCATACAGCTGCACTTTATGAAGGTATACTTTCAACATATCCTGTCGATGCAATAGTAATCGGTGAAGGAGAGATGACTGTACCTGAATTAATGAGGGTGATGGAGGGGGAAATCCCAATAACCGATGTTAGAGGGATAGCTGTTAAACTGGATGGGAAAATCCATCTTACCCCTGCAAGAGAATTGATTAAAGAGTTAGATACAATCCCTTTCCCAAAACATGAATATTTTAAGGAATACATTGAAAAGACACAGAAAGGGCATATTATGTCTACCCGTGGTTGTCCTGTAGGATGTCAGTTTTGTTCAACGACTCAGTATTGGGGTAAGACCTTCAGAGCCCGAAGTCCTAAAAATGTTCTCGATGAAATAGAGATGTTGATTAAAAGATTCAATGTAAAACACATCATGTTTATGGACGATGCCTTTAGCCTGAATCAAACAAGGGTGATTGATATCTGTAAAGGGATCATTGAAAGGGGATTTAATATCACATGGGAGGCAAGCACACGAGTCACCGCTGTCTCAGAAGAGATGATTTCATGGATGGTAAAAGCAGGGTGTATACATGTAGCTCTGGGCATTGAATCAGGCTCTGCAAGGATACTGAAGAATATTGGTAAACATATCACCCCTGCTCAAATAAAAAAGGCTTTTGATATCCTATCACAGTTCAAACTGGGAGCTGGTCCCTATCTTATGGTAGGAAACCCTGGAGAAACAGAGGAAACAATCGCTGAGACCAAGTCACTACTGAATGAAATCACTACTGAAGAGATTCGGTCTGTAGGCATACTCCAAATTTACCCTCAAACAAAACTATATGAATTAGCGAAAGAGAACGGTATGATCAATGATGATTTTTGGCTTACAGATCAGCCTATACCTTATTATACTGCTGAACATTCGCTTTCTACCCTGAAAAAATTTGCTATCAGCATTATCCTTCATTCTTGTAAGAAAAAGGGTTTGTGGGGGGTAATAAAATTTTTCTTTACAATGCTAAGAGAACGACCTATAAAGAACATGAAGATTGTCCTCAGGTATTCTCACACTATTTTCCATACGCTCTTTAGATAAAAGAAACTACAATCTAAATAAGATGAGTGGGTCGCAGGATGGTGACAAAAGATGTCTGATTCACATCTCCGTTTTGAAGACTGGGAATATCCCGAGATTAATGGCCCATAAAGAAATAACCTGTCCATTTCGCGTGCGGTGCAGAGGCAAGCAGTGGTTCAAGGATGTATGCCGTATCAGGGCGTAATGAGTTGCTGGCAAATGATACATATCCATACTGATCCGTAATCCTGTGATGCTCAAGATATGGAGGCTGAATATATGGCGGCAATTTAATCAGATAAGATTGCTCATACTCAAATGCCTTAGCCGGGATTAAACCTGTTTTGCTCACAGCTTTATTAGCCACTCTCTCTGTTGCCCACTTGTAAGCCTGCTTATTTAAATCTTCAAAAGACTCAAAGCTCCTGCCTGGTAAGAAGTTTGTTTCTACTGTGTAAAAACTTCGCTCATTTCCTGCTTTTCTATTAGGATGATTTATTGCATGGCAGCAGAATTCAAACCCATAGCGTTTACCAAATTGCTCCATTTCTGGCACCATTATGGCGTTTTTCCCTGTACCTCGCAGACGGGCAAGGTTAGTGTTGTCTATGATACATACTCTGGCTGCATATCCCCAGAAACTAAGTGCTTCATGAAGAAAACATTTCATGGCAAACCGGTTAAATGAGGGGTAAAATTTCAGATACTTTATTTTTGAATATCGAAGGTAGAGGATGCTTGCCACCACACGAGTTTGCTGCCCACCTATTTTAATCTTATATATGGTAGTATCATGCTGCATCTCTGAGCCAGCCTCATCAGGAACACGAGCACATCTCTCATTCTTTGGCTGACCAAGGCCAAGCTGGCGAACTTTACGCGTCATGGTTGAATATCCAATAGTAATTCCTTCCTCTTCAGTAAGTTTCTCATGAATACGCTGAAGAAAACCACCGCAGTCCAGGTAAAGACGACGAAAAGTATCAGCATCAACCTCTATACTATCTACTCTTACAGGATCAGGCATATCACCTTTTTGGGCAATAATACTATTCACAGTATTACGGCTTATATTCAGCTTACGGCTTATCTCCCTTGCACCCATTCCTGCTTCATGCAGTGAATAAATTGCTCTACGCTTGTCCTGTTCTATCATAAAATTCCCTCAATATTTTTGAAAATACGCTAACCTTACTTAATATCCCTCCTGCCAGGAGATTGGCCTGGGCATAAAAGGAATTGCTGCTGTAAGCCTTATCATTGCTTTTGCGAATTACCTTCTGCATATATTTCTGAAGTGTTTCAAGGTCTTTGATCATTCCTCGTTCAACCTCATTACAGGCATCATTATCTTGTGGAACCTCTTTGAAACGCTCAAGCACCCATGAGATATTACCATTTTTGATCTGCTCTCTGAATTCATCAGAACCATTAAAATAGCCATATGCAAGCCGTTCTATATCTCGGATACTCAACTGCTTTCCTGCGGCTAAATTGACAAATTCATCAATCGTCTCTTTTTTAACAGAGTTCATACGTCAGACTGTGTAAAAACTTAACCCCCGAGCAATTATGGTGATTTGCCACACA
>JASEHA010000028.1 GCA_030018795.1 bacterium | reverse complement strand
CAAGATAGAATCTTAGGCTACATCTACCCTATTTACTTGCCGATTTCAGGATAATATGACGAGAGTAATAAATATAATGGGAATCCAAAAATTAATCGCAGCGATATGATTCAAAATAGATGTAATTATAGACATTTTGATTGAGATGCAAATAATAAAGTATGATAGGAAAGGATAACCAAGCAGGTGACGTAAATATAACAGATATTTTTGCAGTATAAACACACATGTGCTTTGGTAATACAGGGGTTAAATTGGTAGCATAAGCCTGTGCAGTGTATTGCAACAGCATGGCTCAAAAGTTTTTACACAGTCTGACGTATGATTATACGCCCCTTCAGAACCTACAGCTTAGATAAGGCTGAACTTTTAGGAAAGGTAATGGTTAACCCTCCCTTCTATTACAGTTTTCTTTAAGTCCTGCTTCTACTAAGCTGTAAGTTGTGAATTGTATTCACATTGTGTTTGAAATCGCAGCAAGATTTGTAGCAATATACACAGCATATATGCACTTCGGAGGACACGGTAGATAAACAGTATGAATTGCAGCAGATGGACACATTATCAGACACAAGTAGGGCGGAATTACCTCTGGCCTTACACACCTTTGTCAGGCGTAGTTAATCTAATACTACGCCTGATGAAGGCATGACTCTTTAGTAATCCTGGTGTCGGGACCGGGTTGATATATCGTAGACATTCAAGTAGAGAACGGTTGCAACCGTTCCTTACTTAAAATGATTTGTTGATAAAGGAGGCTTGGATGAAAAGGTTATGGTTAGCGGCAATATTATTCTTGATTGCCAGTGTGAATGCATACGCTGTTTCTGTGCAGCCAAGTGTGGTAAAGATTCAGATTGCAGCAGGGGAGACAAAGAACGGAACGTTTGATCTTTATAATCGATCGGATAAAGAGGTCTATATCAAGGTTAATCTAAAGGATTGGGTTGTAAATAAAAGAACATCAAAAAGGGATTTCTCAAATGCAGGAACTAACCCTAAAACCCTTACTGATTGGGTGATTATTGAGCCAGAGGGGTTCCTTCTTGGCCCGGATAAACACCAGATTGTCCGCTATACGGTTAAGGTGCCAAAGGATGCAAAGGGTGGCTATTGGGGATTAGTTTGCTTTACGACAAAACCATTGGAAAAAAAGGGTGGTGTTGTGGCAGCTGGCGAGGTGGTCTCTTTTCTGGGGCTGGAGGTAGCTAATACCCTTGAAAAAAAGATTGAGATTCGTGATATTAAGGCATCTAATGATGCTAAGGGTATGAATCTAAAGATTGAGGTCAAGAATATTGGCAATACGCCGATATTTATGCCTGCACCAGATGGAAAGTATGTGATTAAAAACGGGAAGGATGAAACTGTGGCAAAGGGCGATCTTAATGGACAAATGATATTGCCTGAAGAGATTATCGAGTATGAGACAACCGAGCCAGTAAAATTGGACGCAGGTGAATATACAGCAGTGATATTCTTTGATTATGGGGCATCAAAGATGCTTGGCAAAAAGGCGAAGCTCTCTACTGTGTCTAAATATGGTTGGACAACATTGGAAGAAATAAAGAAGGAAAAGCAAGCTCCAGCAGCAAAATGAGGAATAGCGGGAATAGTCGTATAACTCGATGTTCAAGTTTTTTCTGGTGAACCAAGCAAGGATGCGAGAAGGTGAGAAAAGTGGGATTCGATGAAAAAATGCTTGCAACGTCTTTCATGTCTCTTATTGTGTCCTACTTGATGCATTCAATTCGTAATGAGACAAAAACAGCATTAATGGTTGTGAGTAGTTCCTGCACATATTGATTAGAGAAGATTCACAAGACACGAGGAAGAGGTAACAGTTACCCTCCCTTCTGTTACAGATTCCTTTTGTCTTGTGCTTTAAGCTATAGACTTCTCGACACCAGGGATGGATTATCAGGAGGATAATGGATAAGACATGTATTACTTTATATGGAGTACTATTTATTTATTTGCATGTGTTATGGTATTGTATTACATATTTTAAGCAGCTTAGCTATATGCAATCCAATAAAGAAATTGACATAAAGATAATAGTAGCCCAACATTCTATGTTGGCATTAGATATACCAGGATAGAATCCTGGGCTACTTGAACATCAAGTAACAGCTATCTATATCCTGCACAGGTTAGACTTATAAAAAATTATAGAGACGCGATTAATCGCGTCTCTATAAGCCTGAAATAACAATACAAACGAAGGAAAAAAACCTGCAATCCTTCCCCAAGAGACTTTAATAAATGATGTGTTATATTGCAGCAATTATCATAGCCTTAACTACAGTTGTCTCTGAAAATGCCTTTGCTGTCTATGGAGAAGGGAATTATTCCATAGATGTTGAGGCAGTAAATAAGAGGTTGAATAGTATTAATTTTGACCTAAAACTTCGCGGCAGGGAAAGATTGACTATGTTAAGCCCGATATTAAAGGGGAATATAAACCTGCAGGAAAAGAGTCTTGTTTTTACCTATACTCAGGCAGATTTTTTTAATCCCTTTATTGATTTGAGTGTTGGTCAAAATGTTTTGCCTGGCGTGTCAGGGTTGACAGCCTCAGCCCCGCAGATTAATGGGGTAAGGCTTGCTTCTAACAAAAAACTGTGGAAGGATCGATTGACACCTGCTGTCTTTAAGGGGGTATCAAGTAGTAATAGTGATGTTTATGGGGGAAAGATTGATATGGCTTCCAAATCAGGAATATTGGGGAATGCCTTTTACTTTAAGGATGCCAGATCAGGTGATGCGATTGGCGGCAGCATGAAGATGCCACTCTTGTTCTGGAAGGTGGTTGTGGAACCAGGCACTAATTCAGGGGTTAGCAGCCAGGGGTCAAGGACTGTCAGCGGAACAAGCACTAATGGTGAAAGTGGTACAAAAGGTACAGAAACAGTTGGCAGCAGCAGTGTGGGGACATCAACTACAGACAATCAGGATAATGTCCTAAAAGACGATGCTGAACAGGATGTTCAAACTATTGGTAGTCTAACTACTGGCACTTTAACCACAAATGGCACACAAACAGCAGGCACACAAACAGTGCTGATGATTGGAACAACAACCTCAACCATCTATCCCCTGAACCTGAGCATGGATTATTCAACAGGCAAGCTCGGTGGGGATGGTTACAAAATAGGCGGGGTATTTAAGTTGAAAAGAATTTCTAGTGATATCAAGTATTCCTTGATTAATAAAAAGCAAAACCTGACATGGAATAGCTCGTATGGCTTCAAAAGGGCAAGTTTTGGGCTGGGCTATTCTGAGGATAGAAGTGCTGCCTCTATGGTTAACAACTGGAAGTTGAATGCCGGCTATGGCACATCTACCAGGTCAGGCAATGTAAGGCTGAATGGTGAATACTCAAGAACAAACGGCAATCTACCGGCTAATAATATTGATAGCTGGAAGATAGGCAGTGACTATGGTACTGCTACTGGAATAGGCAATATGAAATTGAATACTGAGTACTCAAGAACAAATGGGGAACTTTCGGCTAATGATGCCGGTAAATGGAAGATAACCGGCTTATTTGATTCTAAAAGAGTAGGGGATATCAAGCTAAACAGCGAATACTCTGTCTCAAGCAGTCCCTGTGTAACAAATAACACATCTCTGCTGAAGTGTAACGGTGAATTTAAGCTTGGGAAAAGGTTCTGGTTGAACGGGGCATTTTCTAAGGATAATATCGTTGGAACAAGTTCTTCTCATGGCAGTCTTGGTTATAGCTGGAATTTGGGACATAGATGGAATTTTTCTAAAGAGCTTAACTTAACCCTTACAAGGCAGCAAAGTTTCAGGGAGTTAATCAGGGAAAATGATCAGAATCTGGTGAATAATCTGTCTGTGAAGATGGATTTTTTGCCACAGTTTCCCCTCTCTATCTCATCAGGGATAGGATTAGAAAAGACAGATAGCATCTCAAAAAGCAAGCTGAAGAAGCAACTCTCCCTTAAAAGGGATATTAGCCTTCGTTATTCTTATAATGGGTTTAATCCCTGGATTAGTTACAATATAACAGGCATAGATGACAGGACCATTGCCAATAGTGATATTAGCAGAGAAAACATCACTATTGGGATTAAGAAAAAGCTGACCCGTAATCTTTCCTGTCTCATCCAACGAATGTGCCAGAGGGAAGAAACCCAGTATAAAAGCAATAATAAGATGAATTTTGTAGAAAGGGCAAGTACAGAAAAAAAGGTAAATCTGATATATAAATTTCCTAATTATCCATTAAACATGGACTTAGAATTTTTTTCCCGTAATGAGCAAAAATTTAACTGGAAGATAAGCTTTACCTTTCGGGAAAAGGACAAACAGAATTATTTCAGGTATTTATCAAACGATATAAAGTTTACAGAGGCAAAGGAGTTTCGTTTTGGTGCATCTCCAGATGATATGACCCCTATCTCTAAAAAATTGCCTGATAAGAATGAGTTTTCTAAGCTTGGGGTTGTGTCTGTAAGTGTTTTTAAGGATGTAGATGCAAACAGGGTATTTTCATCAGATGAAGAGGGACTGGAAGGGATAAATGTTATTATCTTTGAAAAGGGTGAGAGTAAGGAAAAAGCAAAAAAAGTGGCAACTAATAAGAATGGAAAGGCATGCTTTGTGGATGTCCCATCTGGTGCCTATAATCTGAATATTGACCTTGGTTCAGTGCCTATTGATTTTATCTGTGTGGCAGAGTTGGAGCAGGTAATCAAGGTAGAGGCAGGCAAGGTTATTGAGCTTAAGTTCCCGCTTCAAAAGGCAGGTACTGTTGAGGGCAGGGTTTTCCGGGATGAGAACAGGAACGGTGTCTGGGATGCTGGTGAAACAGGTGACCATGACCTGATGGTATATGCCAACGATACCCCTACCTTTACCGGCTCTGGGGGTATGTACAGATTCAGTAATATTCCACCAGTCAAGATACGGATGCGGGTGGATAAAACATGCTTACCAAAGAAATACATCCTGACTACCCCTGAGTTCTTTGATGTGGATCTTAAGCCAGAAGATGAGATAAAAGGGATTGATTTTGGTATGGCTGAGCAGGAGATGGAGATAGAATTCTAATGTAACTCAAGCTTCCAGCTTGAATAGTACAAACCACAAGCAAGGATGCTTGTGATACTAAAGTAACTCAAGCTTCCAGCTTGATAGGTTCTTTTAGGAGATACCACAAGACCGTTTCACTGCTAAAATGCCAATGGTGGCAAAAAACTTGAACATCGAGTATCACAATTACATACGGAGGTTTTTTAATTGAAAAAGGTATTGTTATCAGGATTAATGCTGTTAATGTTATTCCCAAACAAGGGGTGGTCAAAGGATCTTGTTTTTTCTGCTGAGTTTCCTGCTGCTTATCATAAATATGATTTTGATAAGCCATCAGATGTATTTATAGATACGGATGGTTGTATGTATGTGGCAAATACAGGCAAAAAATGTGTGCAAAGGTTTAACCCAAAGGGTGAGCTTGAGCAGGAATTTTATGGAGAGAGTGGAAACATGCTTTCTCAACCCATAGGTGTGACTGTGGATACTAAAAGAAATGTTTTTGTAATAGATGCTGATTTGAAATGTGTGCTCGGATTTAATAGAAATGGTAATGTTATTAGTGTGTGGGGCAAGGGCAGTATCGGCAAACCCTGTGGGATGACCGTTGGTGTGATCAATGGAAATGATAGGGTGTATGTCACTGATATAGATAATCACTGCGTCTGGGAGTTTGATGGAAAAACATTGGGTATACGGAAGATAGGAGAGGAAGGGACAAGATCAGGACAGTTTTTGTCTCCAACAGATATTGCCTTTAATCCTGCTAATTCCATGCTGTATGTTGTTGATACAGGCAATCATTGTATCCAAAGAATATATGCTGTTGTTAGCTCTCCAGAGATTCTTTACTACAAAGACAAACTGGAAGGGCTTGGAACACTTACCGGGATTACAATCAATGGTAATCAAGATATCTATATTACCGCAAAAAGGAAGGATAGGGAGACAGCATATGAATCTGTCTACAAATTTGATGCAAATGGCACAAAAAAGAATGAATGGGGCGGTAAAGCAGGATTTGGTGCTGGACAATTTGGAGATATAGCCGGGTTATTTGCTAAGAATGAACTGGTTTATGTTGTTGATAGAGGGAATAATTGCATCCAAAGATTTAATAATAATACAGGAATGTTTGTAGACTTATTAAGCAAGTACAGCTTTGAGAAGGGAAAGTTTAATTCGCCTGTTGATATGAGCTTTGACTCTAATGGGAACATGTTTGTTGTGGATAAGAATAATCATCGAATTCAGAAGTTTGATAAAAATGGTAATGTTATTACTGCCTGGGGCGGCAAATCATCCGCGATTGAGCTTGGGAAATTTGATTCTCCGGCTGGGATTGCCATAGACAAAGGAAATAGTGACAAGGTTTTCGTTGTAGATTCTTACAATAACCGTATTCAACGATTTTATAATACTGGAGTTAATATTGATTATTTTGGAAAGCTTGGAGGCAAGAATAGTGAATTTGCTAATCCACAGGATATAGCTATTGATTCAACGGGAAACATCTTTGTAGTTGATGCTGCTAATAAGAGGATACAGGTATTTGATCGAGATAAAAAATTTGTGACCCAATGGGCTGTTGGTAATTCGCCATTAGATATAGAGGTAATAGAAGCAGGGGGTGTTGAGGAGATTTATGTGGTTTGTCACTCGGCCCATGATATCAAGGTATATAATAAGACAGGCAGTTTAATCAGGACGATAGGCGGTGAAGGACGTGAGCCAGATGCAGGAGATTTCAGGTATCCTTGTGGTATTGCAAGGGATTCTTTTATGCGGCTTTATGTCTTAGACAGAGGGAATGAGTGCCTCCATATTATGGATAGATATGGCAAAACCCTTGGTATCTGGAAATGGCAGACAGGGATGGATTCTGGACAAATATCTCCCCTTTCAAAGGGAGGACCAGAAGGGATAGCCATAGATAATAACGATAATATATATATTGCTGATACTGGCAACCATAGGATTCAACGGTTTAAGCCATTTGATTTTGTCCCTTGCGGGGGTATTATCGGCACAGTAACCAATCATGGCACACCTGTCCATAATGCACGGGTAGAGATAAGACATCCAGAAACAGGAAAAACAGTGCATACGGTCTGGACAGACAGTTATGGTAGGTATGCTGTTAATGAAGTGTCTATAGGGACATACTCTGTTGTAGTTATTAAGGATGGTTACGGAACAGGCTATGTTATGCAGGCTGTTTCAATAAAGGCAAATGATGTGAGTATGGTTGAAGAGGTTGTGCTGGTGCCAATGATTTCAGCAGAGATAGATTTGCATAATTATCCGAATCCATTTAATCCAATTGATGGGGATATGGCAGGTAGTGCTACAACCAATACATTGACCGATGGTACAATAATTTATTACAATCTGAAAGATGTTGTTAAACAACTTTATCTTGAAATATACAACCTGGCTGGTGAGCTTATCTGGGAATATGATGCAAAGGATGCAGATTGCAACTCCGGGGGTCATCATGTACCCTGGCATGGTAGAAGCAGGGATGGCAATATCGTCGCAGATGGGGTGTATTTCTGTGTGCTTACAGCCGGGGATAGGGTAGAGACATGTAAGATAGCGGTGAAGAAGTAATAATGGTCTTTAGACCCGATATATTGTAATACAAGGAGTGTATTAATGCTAAAAAGAGTTGTATTTTCGCTAATTATTTCATTCATGTTCATTAATCTGGTTGAGGCTAAGGATGTAGGCAAGAGCAGGGCAGCGTTTTTGAAGGTAGGCGTTGGTGCCCGTGCTGTGGCTATGGGAGAGGCATTTTGTGCTTTATCAGATGATATTAGTGCCATTTACTGGAACCCTGCCGGTCTTGCTCAACTTACGCAAACAGAGGTTATGACTACACATCATTCTTATTTTCAAGGCATAAATAACGAATATTTTGCCTTTGTTCATCCAAACAAAAATTCAACGGCACTGGGGGTATCATTGTCCATGCTTGGGATAGATGGGATGAAAGGGTATAATAAATATAATGTTCGGGGCAGTGATTTTAAGGCAAATGATATGGCCATGTCCTTTGCTTGCAGTAAGATGTTTGGTCAGGGTGCAGCAATTGGTGCTGGGGTAAAATTAGTCAAGCAGGGGCTTGATAATAAAGATACCACCAATCTTGTTGTTGACCTTGGTGGGTTGTCTCATACCCCGATACATAATCTGGTGGTTGGGGCAGCAATGCAGAATATAGGCATAAATAATAATAGCAATAAAAAGCGGGGAGCAGCCATTGATGATGACCCGATGCCGTTCAGGATGAGGCTTGGGGCAAGCTATCAGAATAGTAAGTCTGTTGTTTGTGTGGATGTTAATATGCCCAATGATGGACAACGCACCACAAACCTCGGTATTGAGTATACCCTGCCAAAAATAGTCCGGTTTGATACTATGCTGCGGGCAGGATACAGGATAGGGGCAGATACAGGGAAGCTTGGCTTTGGTTTTGGTATATTAAGCAACAATTGTTCATTTGATTATGCCTTTGCCTCGTATAATGATTTAGGCAATAGCCATCGGCTCTCAACCTCACTAAGGTTTGGGAAACAGGAGCCAAAACACAGGGTAATGCTGATAGAGCCTGAAAATAAGAAAAAGGCTGAACCATTAATATCATGGCTGAATGTGCAGAGGTTTGTTCTCGGATTGTTTATTGAGGAACGAAGCTTTCCTGAACATTTACAGAAAAAGAAGGATGATAAGAAAAAGATGCCTGTGCTTCCAGGTGTTAATACCCCAGCAGAGACAGCAAAGGGCACAGCAACTGCTGTAGGGGCAGAAGCTCCAGAACAGAGAAAAAATGTTGATTTTGATAAGGCTGCAGAACAAATAGATTTTGATGCAGATGAGGAGACAACGGAAGCGGTACCTGCGGCAGCTACAGATACTGTTCAACCAGCCACATCAGTACCAGATTCTTTTAGTAAAAATGCAGAGAAGCCGCAGGGCACAACCACTGCTGCCAGCTTACCGCCGGCAAAGGCTATCGAGCCAGCAGCACCAGTGCCAGCACCAGCTAATGTGAATGTGAAAAAGCCACAGGGCACGACCACATCAGCAGATGTTAAGCAAGGTGTGGATAATGGGAATAGCTTGAGAAATGCCACAAGCACACGTTTTAGGTTTATGGATATTGCCCCGATAGACGAAGGGGAGTTGCTGAATTAGTATGGGTAGGGTGGGCATTGCCCACCCTACAGGGAGTTACAATAAATGTTAAACAAAACCATATATTATACTATGCTTACGATCATACTTGTTTGCATGGCTGCTACTGCTTATCCCATAGAAATAATCAAGCAGCCTGCTGGAAATGCTGGGGATAAAAATCCTGCCACCTTCAAATTTACCAGCACAAATGCTGACAAACAATTAACAAAAAAAGACGGACTGCCTATATCCCGGCAAGATGTGAGCAGCATTTATAATACCAGTGGAAGCAGCACCACTGGTGATGGGATGCGAATATACGATAATGGTATAGATGTCTGCTCACTCGAATATGCTAATTTGGAGAACAGGAAAAAACCAGTAGGCATGGACCTGTCTGATATGGCTGACTGGCAAAATATAACCATAAATCCAGGTGAGGTAGGTATTGACCCAACCCTTGGCAGGTTCAAGTTTTCTGCTGGCAAGGCAGGAACAGTAACGGTCATTGGGAAATACACTGGAAGTGGTGAGAGCTATTGCGGTGTTTATACCAATGGGAAATATGCTTATCTTGGAGAAGGCTCAAACGGGATGTATGTCCTTGACATCAGTAATCCTCAAGCCCCAAAAAAGGTAGGGAGGTATGAGCTTGGCGGAATAATAAATGGTCTTGCCGGGGATGACAGGTATATCTACCTTATAAATTATCGAAGTGATCTTGGGGCAACAAGCATTCGCATAGTTGATGTCTCTAATCCTGGGACACCAACAACTGCCGGTAACTTTGGTGTATCAAGCAGGGTGTATGATATATATTCGGTTGGCAACTATGTTTTTGTAGCACATATCAGTGGGTTAAGGGTAGTGGATATATCTAATCCCAAAAAGCCCTTTGATAGAGGTACATACGAGAAAACCTCAAGGAACACGGTCTATGGTGTTTATGTGCGGGGTGATTATGCCTATCTTGCCCATACTTCTACCGGGTTAAAGATACTTGATGTCAGCGACCCATCCAACCTGAAAGAGGTTGGTCAATGCCGATTGACAAGTTACAGGGTTGGTTCCCAGCCTTATGCTGTTTATGTCTCAGGAAATTATGCCTACCTTTCTTATGGGGCTGGCGGGCTTCAAATCATCGATGTCTCTGATCCTAAAGCACCTGTGCTTGCTGGCAAGTATGATGAAGGGATGAATGATGAGTCGGTTTACAAGACATATGTCCGTGGAAACCATGCCTATGTTATTAGCTATAAAAAGGACCCAAAGCTGTTCAATGTTTATGTCATGCGAGTTCTGGATATCTCTAATCCAACAAAGCCATGGCTTATTCAGCAGTATACAGAAAATATTGGCAAGACAATATTTGACAGCTATGATATCAGTCTGTCAAAGGGGTTGGCATATATTACTGATGCATCTAATGTTATGAGAATATTAGAGATTCCAATATCCTCTGAACTTCCCAATGGAAGTGTAACCGTAGATTATAACTTTACGGTTGAACCCCTTAGAATTATACTTACCTCTCCTAATGGGGGTGAGGTCTGGAGCGGAAAGGCATCCAATAATATTACCTGGAATATTATTGGCGGTGTCCCCCCTTATAAGGTAACCTTGTATTATTCTACAAATAGTGGAAAAACATTTGATAATACCATTGTCACTGATATGCCTATGCCATCTTTCCCATGGACAGCACCAGGCACAAATACCTTTAATCTGCGAATAAAGGCTGTGGTTACAGATGCAAATGGTGCTACTGCTAATGATATGAGTGATGGGGACATTCAGATTGATTATATCCAGCCATTGGTTACAAAGACGAATATCCCTGATAAGGGAAAGGATATTTCATTGGACAGCCCATTGACTATTACCTTTAATAAACCAATGAATCAGGTTATAACCCAGCAGGCAATCAATATTTCTCCTAATATTTTGAATAAAACATTTGGCTGGAGTGAGGATAAGAAGCAATTGACCATTACCCATAGCGGCTTTAACGAAAATACTACCTATACCTGCACCATATCTACTCAAGGTATGGATGTTTCATCACCTGGAAATAGGTTGAAGGATACTTATCAATGGTCGTTTAGGACCATTGTCCCGCCGCCAGGCTCGATATCAGTTATATCCAATACAAAAAATGCCTCTATCTATCTTGATGGCAGTCTTGTGGGCACAGGCAGCATGATTATTGGGGATGTTGGGGTTGGCAGTCATACCTTGAGTGTCCAAAAGGTTAATTATCATCCATGGCAGCAGGTTGTTTTTGTCCAATCAAAACAAACTGTCAGCATTAATGCTACCCTTACCCCAACCGTAGAAACATTTCTTTCCATAGATACGCAGGAAGAGGGAGCAGTCGGGGTTGGGGAAACATTCACCGTATCTATCCGGGTAGAAAAAGCTGCCCAGCTAACAAATATGGATTTGTTTATCAACTTTGATCCAGAACTTCTGGATATGCTTGAGATTAAGGATACTGCCTTTATTCCCAAAATAGCCTCAAAACATGGCACTGGCAGTATCTCATATGGTGCCGGGGTAATGAATGGAAGCATCACTGGTAATGGGACGATTGCTGAGATTGTGTTTATGGCAAAAAATAAGGGTGAGGCAGTATTGTCCTTTGACATTGATGAGAGGACAAACAGAAAAACCAGCCTGATTTCAGGTGTTAATGAATTGCCATTTATGGCAGAGTCAAAGAATATAACCATTGCTGAGTTTGGACGGGTAGATGGGTATGCTGTCATTGATATTCCAAGGATTGGAACATACTCTGGAATATGTGTTAGTATACCAGATACAGAACTAAAGACAATTACTGATGCTGTGGGTTATTTTTTGCTTAAAAGGATTTCACCGGGCAGGATAAACATTCGTGCCAATGGCTCAGGGCTGGCACCGGATATGTGGAAAGACATAGAGGTTGTTGGACAGCAGACAACAACCATTGGGACAATAACCCTGATAAACGGTGATATGGATGGTGATGGCCGGGTGAACACCATAGACTTTAGCCTGCTGCGAGAGGCATACTTTAAGACAAAAGATGATGCCGGCTGGCTTGATACAGGGGCACTTATCAGAAATGGCTATATCAATGCTGACCTTAATGGGGATGATAGGGTAAATACAGAAGACTTTGCTATATTAAGGGACAACTATTTTAAGGCTGCAGGAGACAGGGAACAGGCACGACTGCTTTCTGCCCCAATGCTGGCAGTTGAGGCTGTTGATTTGAATATGGAGACAGGAGATAATGCTGCTAATAGTCAAAGAACAGCCCATCTGGTGATTGAATTGCCGCCGGATATGGATAAGATTAGGCTCAAGGCAGAATTTCCTGTAAAAATAAAGGTTGAGAATGTCTCATCCATGTCAAGTATGGATTTTTCCCTTGCCTTTGACCCAGCGATACTTTCGGTTAATCGTATACAAGGTGATGCCTTCCTGCCAAAGATTGCCTCAGATATCAAGAATAGTGCCGGATTTGTAAGCCATGCAGCTGGTTTAATGAGCGGGAGTGCTAAAGGGTCAGGAACAATTGCCACCGTATATTTTGTGCTGAACAAGCGGCAGAATACAAAGATAGAATTTATTTGCGATAAACAAAAGAATCGTGAAACCTTGCTTATGTCAACCAGGCGAGAGGTGATACCATGGACAGGTGAGCCGGCAATCCTGTTGTTTGATTCTTTTAGTAACACAAGCATCCCTGCCGGTGATTCAACCTTGATTACTGCAGCAACTGCAACAGGTAACACAAACATTCCTGCTCGTGGTCAAGGCACGGTAACTATTGGTACTATGACACAGGTTGCCAGCATTAAACCAAACGGAATGTCCTACGGCATATTCTTGCAGGATAACTATGCCTATATGTCCTGTGAATCTGGCGGGATGCAGATAATAGATGTGAGTAATCCATCATTGCCAGTAATTGCAGGTGGATATGATACAGCAGCCCTTTGCCGGGATACATATGTTGCTGGCAATTACGCCTATGCAGCCGATGGAACTGGCGGGTTGGTTATCCTTGATGTGTCTGATACTGCCAAACCTGTGCTGGTCTCAAAGATTGCCATTGATGGCTTTTGTCATGATGTAGCTGTGTCAGAAAATTATGCTTATCTGGCTGCTGCCCAGTCCGGGCTGTGGATTGTTGACATCTCTAAGCCACAAACACCAAAAAAGTTAGGTAAATATAAAACAGCTGATGTTGCCAGAGGGGTTTGTATCAGGGATGGGTATGTATTTGTAGCAGCCAGCAGTAAGGGATTGCAAATAATTGATATCTCAAACCCATATGGCCCAAAATTGGCAGGCGAATGCGATACCCCAATGACTGCCTATGATATCTGTTTGAATGGGAAATATGCCTATATTGCGGACTATTCTGGCGGATTACAGATAATTGATGTTTCTAATCCGGCAAAGCCCTGTATTGTTGGCTCATATAAAACTAATGGTTATGCATGGGATGTGATGGTTAAGGATAATCTGGCGTTTGTAGTTTGTGAATCAGCGGGATTATATGTTGTAGATGTTGCTAATCCTGCTCACCCTGTTCTGGCTGGTAAGATTGATACCCAAGGCAAGGCATTTGGGGTTGCGGCAGGGGATGGACATGTCTTTGTGGCAGACGATGATCAGGGGCTAAAGGTGATAAAGGCTGAAGGGATAGGACAGACCACAGAGGACAGACCACAGATTATAGCTGATAAACCACAGAGGACCGAGGGTGTTGATGCTAAAATAACCGCCAATAATAGCCGCGTGAAAATGGACGATAGGAATAGTGGTGGCAGTATGCAAGTAACTGTCGAGGCAGGCAGTGTGACAGCAGGCAGTAGACCCGGGACAGGTGGTGCTGCAGATAACATTGCTACCAAAACAACGATGGTTGGCAAGCCTACGGATATGAACGATAGGGATGATGGTGATGGGCAGACGACAGACGATACACGATACACAACCAACAATACACGACCGAGCATACTGCCTATCGACGATTATATCCTTCCTGATGTTTTGCTTGACACCTGGTCATTGTCCTTAGCTGTTTCAGCCAATAATCAGGCTGGAAGCATAAGGTTTGGCATGAATCCCTATTCAACCGATGGTTTTGATGATTGGGTTGATATGCCCCTGCCGCCGCCACCATCTCAAGACAAATACCTGCAGATTTACTTCCCGCATCCAGAATGGGGGCTTGTGTTTGACAGGTTTAGTGCTGACATCCGTTCCATGGATGAGGATACCACCCAGAAGGAATGGGTGTTTGAGGTGCAAACCAATATGCCGGCAGGGACAAAGATGAGCCTGTCTTTGCTTGGTGATGCGGAAGATGGAATTCAGAATTCAGAAGCCAGAATGCAGAAGTCAGAAGCCAGAAGTCAGAAGCAAGAATCCAGTGGTCAATTGATAGGCATTGTTCCAGAGGTAGCCAAACCCGCAGCACTTTATCCAGCATTCTTTCAGGAAATAATCCTGACAGATGAGGAAACAGGGCAGGTATGGAACATGAATAAAGAGAGCATGGAAAACACGATTACATTTATTGCAGATAATGATGGCTTGAAACGCTTCAGATTGTCGGTTAAGCTCCCTGTAGTAAGCAAGAAATTCTCAGCTGGCTGGCATATGGTGTCTTTACCAGTAGAGGTACCATGGTTTCCTGTTGAGG
>JASEHA010000289.1 GCA_030018795.1 bacterium | reverse complement strand
CCACTGGATGGCAGAAAGAACTTTGAAGGATGCCTGCAAGGGGTGGAGGATGAACATGTTATTATTAAGATAACAGAAGGCGAGGTAAGAATTCCGTTGAATGGGATAAAAAAGGCTCATTTAGTGCCAGAGATTAATTTTAATCCGTAATAACCGTTTAGGGTGTAATTGTCGATTTTTCCTCATATTACACCCTGAACGCTTACTAAATTTCTTTCTTTGTGTCCTCTGTGGTTAATCTCTCCACCGAAAACTCGAGCGATTACAAAAAAGACAGGAAAATGCTTAACATTTTTGCTTGTATTTGATATACTACTGTTTCAGTAGTGGTAATAGCTATAGAGTGAACAAGGAGGCTTGTAAGATATGAGGATTGGCATATTAACTGGCGGCGGTGATTGTCCTGGATTAAATCCAGCTATTAGAGGGGCTTTTATGAAGGCTTCTGATTATGGCGATGAGCTCTTTGGGGTAATGGAAGGCTGGAAGGGTATGATAAATGGGAATGTGAAGCAATTGACCCTTGAGATGGTAGAAGAAATTGTTAGCAAGGGTGGCACTATTATTGGGACATCTCGAACCAATCCGTTTAAAAAAGCTGAAAATGATGTGCCTAAGGTCTTAGAGAATATGAAAAAATTTGATGCCTTGATTGCGATTGGCGGAGAAGATACGCTGGGTGTTGCCAGTAAGCTTTATAAACAGTATGGAACAAATGTTGTTGGTGTACCCAAAACCATGGATAATGATCTTTCTTGCACTGACTATACATTTGGCTTTGATACATCCGTAACGGTTGCAATTGATGCCTTAGAAAGGCTGCGGGATACAGGCAGATCCCATCGACGGATAATGGTTTTGGAGGTTATGGGCAGACATGCAGGCTGGGTTGCCCTTTTTACAGGAATTGCCGGCGGAGCAGACTGGATTTTGCTTCCTGAGGTTGAACCAGATATTGAAAAGATGTGTGAACACTTGAAAATAGTTAAACAACGAAAGAATTATGGGATAGTAGTGGTTTCAGAGGGTACCAAATTTTCAGAGTTAGAAGGAGAGCAAGAGGTTGATGCCTTTGGTCATATCATCTTAAAGGAAAAAGGTACTGGAGAATATATAGCCAGGATTATTGAGGAAAAAACAGGGATTGAAACAAGGATGGCTGTGATTGGACATATTCAGCGGGGTGGTGTCCCTACCCTTTTTGACCGAATGCTGGGAACACGGGTTGGCGTAAAGGCAGTTGAATTGATTCATGAGGCTAAATTTGGTCAGATGGCCTGTCTTGTTGGCAACGAAATAACCTCTGCACCACTTGAGGCAGCAACATCAACCCTGAAAACTGTAGGGCAGGATTGGTGGAAATTGGCACAGGCAATGTTTAAGTGAAAGTCTGAAAGTGAGGGCATAGATGAGATTCCTGAGAGGTGTTATCGCTGGTTTTGTTGCCGGCGGATTAAAGATTGGGATTAGTGTCCTTGAATGGAAGTCCTTTGAGAAGGTCTACTTTGCTATGAAGGCAGAAATGCCGCATGCCTTTTCCCAGCTATGGAAGCTGTTTAAGCCAGCTACCTACTGGGAATCAAGGATGTGGTTGATTGATATACTTATTGGTATTCTTTTTGGATGCCTTTTTGCTATCCTTCACGATAGCCTGCCAGGCAAAAGGGTTGTTAAGGGTATATTCTTTGGGCTTATTATCTGGGCAATTGGTGAATTCCCGGGAACAGTGAAAAATTTTATGCTTATACCAGGTGAGATGACCATATTGTGGGTAGTTGCTGGACTGATAAATAGCTTGTTCATTGGGCTGGTGATTGCTCTGGTATATGAAATGTTGTGGCCAGAAAAAAGGCTTGAGAAATGATTGCTAATGTAACTGAGAAATAATTGCATTGATGATCAACAAAATAATCTGGAGGTAATCGATGAAAAGATTGATATGGTATGTGGTAGTAACAATCTTGATGCTGCATGGTTATCATGGAATAACAGAGGCTTGTCTTGGTGCAAGACCCTTGTCTATGGGCGGGGCATTTGTTGCTGTGGCTGATGATATTCATTCCTGTTATTGGAACCCTGCTGGTATGGGCAATCTGCAAGGCACCGAGCTGACCTATATGCAAACATTGAATAATACAGCTCTTATTAATTACCAGAACTGGGCTGCTGGCGGGATAAAAATAGGAAGCGGCGGGATTGGTGTAAGCCATGTTAAGGCAATAAATCAATATCTTGATATTTATGCTGGTACTGGCACTTATCAGCGTCAACATACCTATTATACCAATGATGATTGGATGACATTCTCTATCGGAGGATGGGGAACAGGGATGTTTGAGAATACAGCTATGGGTGTAAATATCCGTAGGTATTCCCATGCCTTAGAAAAAAGGGATGATTTTAAGCTATGGGAAAGTAACAAGACTACTCGCGAGGGTATGGGATATAAGGCTGAGGTAAACGGATATGATATTGGATTCCTGCATAAGCTGTCTGATAGGGTTAATCTTGGATTATTAATTCAGGATGTCAATGAACCAAGGTATGAGTTTAATAAGGATATCTATGTTTGTAATATGGGACATGCCTTTGAGGTATCTCCTGGCGCAGAGTGTCCTATATGCCGGGAAAAATATGGTCAGAGTGTAGAGGTGAAACCGTATCATCTGCATCGCCGACATGCCCGTAATTTCAGGCCAGGTATAGCCTGGATGCCTGATGAGGATACTACCGTTGCTGTGGATATCTATTATTTCAATGTTAAGGATGCATATGATAATGAGATGCAAAGTGAGGTCAGGATTGGAGTAGAGAAATGGCTGACAGATAAACTGTCTGTCAGGGCAGGGTGTTATGGAAAGAGTATGCATACCATTGGATTTGGATTAAGAAGTAAACCAGCAGAAGGGTCAACCGCACCAAATATGCTGTATCAGATTGATTACGGTCTATTGGAATCAGATGGACTGGGAACACATCTTTTGTCGGCTACAGTAAAATTTTAGGTGTGAACAGAGCAATTACTATAACTCGATGTTCAAGTTTTTACTGGTGACCAAGCAAGGATGCGAGAAGGTGAGAAAAGTGGGATTCGATGAAAAAATGCTTG
>JASEHA010000288.1:354-3126 GCA_030018795.1 bacterium | reverse complement strand
TCGCATAGAGATGATATAATTGTAGGATGGGTGCTAACCCATCTACCTCATCTATTACTCGATGTTCAAGTTTTTTCTGGCTCATAATAACCGTCTGTTCAGAGTGATAACATGCCATCTGACATTGAGTTGCTTTCAGGAGGTTGTAAGTGACTGAATTAACACATTTTGATAAAAATGGTAATCCCAGAATGGTTGATGTTTCATCTAAGGATGTAACTTATAGGGTAGCTGTTGCACGAGGCAGGATACAGATGCAGGCTGAAACGCTTGAGCTGATAAAAGCCGGCAATATTCATAAGGGTGATGTCTTGAGTGTGGCTACATGTGCCGGGATTATGGCCGCAAAACAAACCGGCGGGATTATTCCTATGTGCCATCCATTAGGTCTTGATGGGTGTGAAATATCGTTTACCTTCAATGAAACCGAGCCAGCTATTAAGGTAGAGGCAGTGGTCAGGGTTTATGCGAGAACCGGTGTTGAGATGGAGGCACTAACAGCTGTATCCATAGCCTGTTTAACCATCTATGATATGTGTAAGGCTTATGATAAAGCCATGATTATCACAGGTATCATGCTTGTTTCAAAAACAGGCGGTAAGAGTGGGAATTGGCACTCAACAATGTAGCGAGCACCTTCAGGTGCGTCCTATGCCTCTGTTAAAAAGGAAGCAGCTGATGCTTGTAGACAATTATCAACGTCAGATTAATTACCTGCGTATTTCCATTACAGATATGTGCAATCTACGATGCCTTTACTGCCAGTCAAAGCCAGAGGCAGGCTGGAAGGTTCACCAGGAGATTCTACGGTATGAAGAGATTATTCGGCTTGCCTCTTTGATGGTTCAATCAGGGATTAAACGCATCCGGGTTACTGGCGGCGAGCCACTGATTAAGAAGAATGTTCTTATGTTAATTGAGAACATGGCAAGGATTGAAGGGCTTGAAGAATTAACCCTGACAACCAACGGGACAAGGTTGGTCCAATTTGCCCGGCAACTAAAAGAAAACGGGGTGGATAGGATTACCATTAGCCTTGACTCCTTAAACAATGGCCGCTATGCTGATATTACCGGGGGCGGAAATCTAAGAGACGTGCTTACTGGTATTGATGAGGCATTAAGGGTTGGGTTTGTTCCACTAAAGATAAATGTGGTTGTGATGGCTGGAATCAATGACGATGAGGTTGAGTCATTCGTCAGGTTAACACTTGATAAGCCTGTTGTAGTGCGGTTCATTGAGTTTATGCCTATCAGTCAACAGGGGATTTCATGGGATAAACGGTATCTGTCAACAGATGTGTTAAAGCAGCGACTGTCTCAAAGATTCTCTATGATACCAGAAAAGAGCATCCATGGTAATGGACCTGCTGAGTATTACAAAATAGATGATGCTGTTGGCAGTATTGGTTTTATCTCTTCGATTAGCAAGCATTTCTGCGATAAATGCAATCGCCTGAGGCTTACCCCGGATGGACACCTGCGGCTCTGCCTTGGACAGGATATGGAGATTGACCTGAAACAACCAATGAGGGATGGGGCATCAGATGAGGAGCTAAAAGAACTTATCTTTCAGGGGGTAAGGAATAAACCATCGGGACATCAGTTTCATGTAAAAAGACCAGAGGGTAGAGGAATGTGTGCGATTGGGGGGTGATAATTATACTCATCACCGTCACAATTTGTGATTATATAAATGGATAAATAAGATAATATTACCAGTGCACCAGTCAGCAGAACACCAGTCAAGCAGTGCACTGGCATCTGGTGCTCTGATGGCTGGTAACTGGTGCACTGGTGCACTGGTGCTCTGGTTGCAGAATTAGATTCTTTGCTCACATTGCAATTCCAAACACTTAAAGAATCACAAATTATGACGACTTAGAGTATAACTATAGATGAGGTTGGAAAGATTAAATGAGAGAGATTTTGCAATTGCTTAAGTAGCCCAACATTCTATGTTGGCTATTTATTGGCCATTAGATATTACGAAAGAAAGGTGTGTCATGGAGGAAGTAAGAAGACGCAATCGACGGTTGTATATTCCTGGTGGAATTTATTTTATTACCAGCGTAACCCAAAACCGTAAACCTCTGTTTCAAGATGATCATGCAGTGGAGATATTGAGAGAAACATTAAGAAAAGTAAAGGCATTATACTTCTTTTCTATGCAGGCTTATGTCTTTATGCCAGACCATTTTCATTTGCTTATTCATCCAAAACCAGAAGTGAATATATCTAAAATTATGCATTCATTCAAGCGTAATATAACATGGAATTACAAAAAGGCAATGAATGCATCTCATTCAACCTCAATCTCTTTGTGGCAATATGGTTGTTGGGACCATGTCATCCGAGATGAAAGAGACTACAAAAGGCATTTTGACTATATTCATTATAATCCTGTTAAACATGGCTATGTTAATAAGCCTGAAGATTTTTTTCATTCCAGCTATAGCATCTATGTGAAAAAAGGTTGGTATGAAATTGGCTGGGGACATAAAGAGCCAGAAGAATTAAGGGATATAGCTTTCGAGTAAAGAGGTGTTCGATGAATATGTCACGGATTATGAAGACCATGAATATGACTTTGAATGTGTGGATTATATGTAGCCCAACATTCTATGTTGGTTATTTATGTTGGCTTTTGCGTAAAGATGGTGTTCGATGAATATGTCACGGATTATGAAGACCAGGATAGAATCCTGGGCTACAAATTGAATATGACTTTGAATGTGTGGATTATATGTAGCCCAACATTCTATGTTGGTTA
>JASEHA010000288.1:0-254 GCA_030018795.1 bacterium | reverse complement strand
GGTGTTCGATGAATATGTCACGGATTATGAAGACCAGGATAGAATCCTGGGCTACTTCTGCAAAATGACAAAAAACAACAAATAAGGTGTCATTGCGAGGCTTGTCCTGAACGAAGTGAAGGAACTCGACGAAGCAATCTCATTGCATATCAAACACTTATAGATTGCTTCGCTTACGCTCGCAATGACGAATTACCTTCTGAAATCGGCAAGTGCCTACAATCTAAAATGCCTAAGGCAAACAATAGGTTAAG
>JASEHA010000287.1 GCA_030018795.1 bacterium | reverse complement strand
GGGCAATTCTATGAGGATTGTGTGATTTGAATTTTGCTTTATCGAATATTCAGTTTTCGAAATAAGTCGTTGACAAAAACACTCAAATAGATTAAAATATATGTAACTATTTAGTCGAATTGTGAGAATTGCCATAGAGCAGGATATTATCATCGGAGAGAGAAAATGGATGAATTTACACCAATGATGCACCAATATCTGCAAATAAAAAAGGAAAAGCCAGACACCATCCTTTTTTTTCGTCTTGGGGATTTCTACGAGATGTTTTTTGATGATGCCAAGATTGCCTCTCAAATCCTTAACATTACCCTCACCTCTCGCGAAGCAGGCAAGAATAAACGGGTGCCTATGTGTGGTCTGCCCTATCATGCTGCTGAGTCATATATTGCCAAATTGATTAAGGTAGGTAAAAGGGTGGCTATATGTGAGCAGGTAGAGGACCCAAAGACAGCTAAGGGATTGGTAAAAAGGGAGGTAATTCGTACCATTACACCTGGGAATGTTCTTAGCCCAACATTATTAGAGGACAAGGTTCAGAACTATCTTGCCTGCATCAATAAGGATAAGTCTGGCATTGGGCTGGCATTTATTGAGCCATCAACCGGGGAGTTCAGACTGACTGAATTTAGAGATAATGCCTCTGAGACTAAGTTGTTTGCAGAGTTGACTCGGATTGGTCCAAAGGAATGCCTTATCCCTGAGAGGTTGAGGGATGATGCCAGCCTTTCTGCATTTGCCAGGGATATGTCTATGTCTATTACCATTCAGGATGATTGGGTGTTTAGCCTGGATACAGCCCAGAGCACCTTGTGCGGATTTTTTGGGACAACTACATTAGATGGGTTTGGATGTAGCCATCTTAACTCTGGTATCAGTGCTGCCGGAACAATCATCCGCTATCTCAAAGAGACTCAATCCTCATCCTTAAGCCATATCACCAAAATAACACCTTATCGTCCGGAAGAGTTTATGGCTATTGACCCGGCAAGCTGGCGAAACCTTGAATTGACGAGTACTATTAGAAGTGGAGAGAAAACAGGCAGCCTTATCTGGGTTCTGGATCAGACAGTTACAGCTATGGGCGGACGGCTGCTTCGCTCATGGATACATCAGCCATTATTAAAGATAGAAGAGATAGTGTGCCGTCAGGAGGGGATAGAGGTGTTTTTCCGATCATCTTCCCTGCGGGAGACAATCATCCCTTACCTGAAGTCTATCCATGATCTGGCAAGGCTTGTTGGAAGAATAGACGCTGGACTGGCAAATGCCCGTGACCTCATTGCCTTAAAGGAATCCCTGCTTGTTGTTCCAAACATAAAAACTGCCTTGCGAGGAAGTAGCACTTCTGGCGGAGGGAGCCCCTCTGGCGGAGGTATCACCTGCCAGGGGAGCTTCCTCTCTGGCACATGTCCGAGTAAGGTTATGGAAGATATATTGCTTGATCTGGATGAATTAAGGGATGTTGTTGAGCTGATAGATACAGCTATCCATGATACCCCTCCACTCTCTATACGGGAAGGAGGGATAATAAAACCAGGATATAATCAGGAATTGGACGAGCTTCATTCCATGACAAGGGACGCAAAGGGGTGGATCATTAATTTACAGAAAGAGGAGATTAAACGGACAGGGATTGGCTCGCTTAAGATTGGCTACAATAAGGTGTTTGGCTATTACATTGAGATAACAAAGGCAAACCTGCACCTTGTTCCAGAGGATTATATCCGCAAACAGACCATTGCTAATGGAGAAAGGTTTATTGCCCCGCAATTAAAGGAAAAAGAGGTGCAAATCCTCAGTGCCAGCCAGCGGATTGCAGAGATTGAATACGAGATATTCATGAATGTAAGGTCTGATATCCTGAGCAAGATAGATAGAATCCAGCAGGTCAGCCAGGCAATAGCCATGCTGGATGTGCTTTCCTCTCTGGCTAAGGTGGCTGTGGAAAACGATTATACCAGACCATTAGTCAATGATGGGGATGTTATCCTTCTCAAGGATGCACGTCACCCTGTGGTAGAAAGGATAATGACAGGTGAAAGGTTTGTGCCCAATGATACCTTGATAGATAGAGCAGATAACCAGATATTGATTATTACCGGTCCTAATATGGCTGGGAAATCTACCTACATCCGTCAGGTTGCCCTGATTGTCCTGATGGCACAGATAGGCAGCTTTGTGCCTGCAAAAAAAGCAGAGATAGGGGTAGTTGACCAGATATTTACCAGGGTTGGAGCATCAGATGAATTGATCAAGGGACAGAGTACCTTTATGGTGGAAATGGTTGAAACAGCCAATATCTTGAATAATTCAACATCAAAAAGCCTTATTATCCTTGATGAAATAGGCAGGGGGACAAGCACCTTTGATGGTGTAAGCATTGCCTGGGCAGTAGCCGAATATATTCATAACCATAACAGTCTTAAGGCAAGAACATTATTTTCAACCCATTACCACGAACTGACAGAGTTGGAGTTATTGCTTGGAGGGATTAAAAACTATAACATTGCGGTTAAGGAGTGGGGAGATAAGATTATTTTCTTGCGAAAGGTTATTCCGGGTGGAGCAGATAAGAGCTATGGTATCCATGTGGCAAGGCTTGCCGGGCTGCCAAAAGAGGTAATCCTGCGGGCAACAGAGATCCTTGATAACCTTGAGATGGAAAGTATCTCTGGTAATGGAAAACCCAAGTTAGCCATGGTAAAGGGAAGAAGGGGAGAAAAAGAAAAATATGTCCGATTGAGTATCTTTGATCTGGCACAAGAAATAAATGATAAGGCTGTAACTGCATTGAAACAGATGGATATTGATAACCTTACACCAATTGAAGCACTTAACAGACTACACGAGTTAAAGAAGATGGTATGACTCGATGTTCAAGTTTTTTTCTGGTGACCAAGCAAGGGCACCAGAATACCAGACACCAGAACACCAGTTAACTGGTGACTGGTGTTCTGGGTAGATGAAAAAATGATTGCATCGCCTCTTATTGTGTACTACTTGATACGTTCAATTCGTAATGGGGGGAGTAGAGACGCAAGATTTTGCGTCTCTACATACTCGATGTTCAAGTTTTTTCTGGCTCATAGGAATCGCCTCCTGCCCAAGTCATCAGTGCACCAGTCACCCTCACAGCTACAG
>JASEHA010000286.1 GCA_030018795.1 bacterium | reverse complement strand
CTGTGTGGCAAATCACCATAATTGCTCGGGGGTTAAGTTTTTACACAGTCTGACGTCCTGAGGCTAAGGAGAAATTAAAAGAGGCAGCTCAGGTACTGCGACAGTATCCGGATGAAAAGGTTACTATTGAAGGGCATACTGATTCACGGGCAAGCGATGAGCATAATATGTGGCTATCACAAAAAAGAGTGGAATCTGTTAAGATGTATCTGGTGGAAGAAGAGGGTATCCCGAAAGAGAGAATGGCTGCTATAGGATATGGAGAAAGAAACCCAATAGCAAGCAATACCGCCAGGAAAGGGATGCAATTAAACAGACGCGTAGAGATAAAATCTACAGGTAAGGAGGTTATCCCTGCACCAACACTGATTCCAGCCAGGCATATCCAGGAAGTAAAAATAAATGAGGTGTTAGCTGATGTCGGGACAGATGGGCAGTATCAGAGGGTATTTGATACACGAATAGATACCCTGACCATAACCATGATTGCTGATAACGGGAAGAGTGTTAAGGTTAAGGAATCAGTCCCAGTAGTAGAGATGATATCCCCTCTTGAGGAACAGGTGCTGCTTGAGCAGGAGATAACGGGAATCACTCTCATGCCAACACTCATTACTACCCTGAAGGGGAGAACAGATCCTGACTGTAGGGTTTTTATTGATGAGAAGGAAACAATGGCAGATAAGGGTGGGCTGTTTACCCGGAAGGTTGAGTTACAGCAGGGAGAGAATATATATAAGACAACAGTGGTTAATCCGCAGGGGTATTCAGCTGCAATTGTATCAAGGATACTGGTCTCTGTGGAAGAGGAGAAGGGAACAATAAGCATAACAGCCACAAAAGCTGATCTGGAACATAGCATGGAACAGGCAGATGATACGAGACAGATTGGTATTGCAGCAGAGTCTCCATTAATACTAAAAACCGGGAAAGAAGAGGATACCGCTACCCCTATCCGTCAATATGTCACCAGAATTATCCCGAATTTAGAGGTTAGATTGCCAAAAGAAGGGCTGATATATCGTGCTAATAGTATTTGGTTATGTGGTCAAACAGATAAGGGGAATAAGGTTATGGTCAATGGAAAGGAATGTCAGGTGCTGGATAATGGAAAATTACAGCATGAATTGGCCATGAAGGATGGTGAAAATGAAATCGTAGTTACTGTCCAGGATGAGGCGGGTAACGTGGGCAGCCTCTCTCATAAGCTAATGGTGGATACTGATTATCTCTTTTTGGTCGCTGTTGCTGATGGGGAAATAGGTAAGATGTCAGCTAAGGGCAGGATTGAACCTGTAAAACACAATGATAGGTATCAGGATGGGTTTTACAAGGATGGCAGGCTGGCATATTATCTGAAGGGCAAGGTACGTGGAAGGTATTTGATAACATCCGGGTTTGATAGTGAAAAGTCAGACAAGAAGAGGTTGTTTTCTAACCTTGACCCTGACCGATATTATCCTCTATATGGAGATAGTGGACAGGTTGTCCATGATGCTCAGACACAGGGTAAGCTTTATCTGCTTATTGAGGCTGATGAGTACAATGTCTTAATAGGTAACTATCATACGGGCTTTAATGATACTGACCTGGCCTCGTATAACCGAACGTTTTATGGTGGCATGGTATCGTATCAGAGTGTGGTCAGGACAGAGAATGGCCTGCCAGTAACAAGGTTGACTCTGTTTGGAGCATCGGTAAAACAACTCTCAGCTCATAACGAGTTTTCGGGTCGTGGAGGGAGCCTGTATTATCTCAAACACGCAGATATTATAGAGGGGAGTGAACAAGTAAGGATAGAGATAAGGGACAGGGATACGAACCGTATCATAAAGAGACTGCCTCAACAACGCAATGCTGATTATACTATCAAATACCATGAGGGACGAATACTGTTTAATCGGCCTGTACCGTCTATTATTCAAAGCGAATTACTCATTGATGACAAAATACTTGATGGGGATAATGTTTATGTTGTGGTTGATTATGAGTATGAACCAAACGCACTGGATAAGGGGGTAGTAGGATTAAGGTTCAACCAGCAGATCAATGCTAATTTGAGACTGGGAGCAACCTGTATAGAGGAGGATAAGGGGGTTAATGACTATCAATTGCAAGGGGTAGATGCTGTACTTAAGATTGGCCGGCATGTAGCGATATATGGGGAATGTGCCTCCAGTAGGTTTGATAGCGATGATAATCATATAAGCCGGGATGGTGGATTAAGTTTCAATACTATAGCCTCATCATCCAATAAGGATGGAGATGCGTGGCAGATAAAATTGAATACCAGCCTGGATAATGTAACCTTAAGTGGATATTGCCAGAGATTGAACCCTGGCTTCTCTTCCAGGGGCATTATTCAGGAGGAGGGGATTAAAAAATATGGTGCAGATGCTAAAATACAGATTGCCAAACATAATAGCCTCCTGCTAAAGCATGATATTCAGGAACTCTTGAATAATGGTATGACTACTTCTTGGCAAAAGGAAAAACGCAGCACTGTCCAGCTAAAACATCAAATGAATAAGCTGAATATTACCGAAGAATATAGCCGGACAGAAAGGGAACAAAAGAAGGGTGATGTAGTGACAGAATCATTGGCTTGCAAGATGAGGTTTAATCCTACTGACAGGATAAGCACATATATAGAACATCAACTGACCCTGCGGGGTGAGACAAACTATCAGACCACACTGGGATTGGATGCAAAACTTAGCGATAATATAACCGGCCGGGTGCAAAAGACCATTGGCAAACAGGGGTGTAGTTCGATGATTGGGCTGGATGCAGATACTGGAAATAACAGCAAGCTCTATATCAATCATCATGAACATGCAGCAGGAGATAATCTAACCACTATTGGTGGAGAAGCCAGAATCTCTGAAAATAGTAAGACATATGGACAATATGAATTACGGGGTGGTATCTCTGGTAAATCTAACCGAGCACTGCTTGGATTGAATAATCAATGGGATATTGCCCAGGGATTGAAGCTAAATATGAACTATGAATTCAGTCAGACAAAGAATGAGAAGCAGGCAGATACGACCAGACTGGCATCATCTGTTGCCGCTGAATATACAATGTCTGAACGTATTAACCCAAGTTCGCGAAGGGAGGCTTTCAAGCAGCCGATTAGCCGTTGTTTTTC
>JASEHA010000285.1 GCA_030018795.1 bacterium | reverse complement strand
ACTTGTCTGTGAAATATGGTGAATCAGCGATACAAACATAGCTGTACTGCCTTTAGATGGTATCTGTCACACTTATTGGTGTGGTGTTTGGATGCGTTTGACATGGGCTTACCCATACGATTCGTTAAAGAACCATAATGTTGTGTGGTTATCTTCTACCAGCCTATCTCGTAATCAATCTTTACCCCATTATCTGGCTGTATCCTGAGCCTCCATGTATTCAGACAACCCAGGTCAATACCAGTCAGCTTATTATTAACCATCTCAGCCTTGATGAAACCTATCTGTTCAGTGGCAATGGGACAGGTCAGGTGAAGATACCAGCTCTTGCCATTCATATGATGTCCAAGGATATTGCCATTATGCCTGTATCCTTCCTTAAACTGTCCATGCGTATACCATGTTACCAAATCATCCTCATCCTCAGCATATTCTACTCGCATGTCTGTTTTTCCTGTGTCAAGGTATAGTCCAAAGAGATTGGCTGGAGCACTCAGAAAATTAAACCCGAGGCTGGTAGGATTACAGTCTTCGCCGCCATATTCCCAGTAAATTGCTGCATTTTTTAACCGTGGATGATTGATTGGAATACGGAAGGTTGCATCTATAGAGGCAATGCGGTTGGTAATTGGTCCATTGGTTGTTTCTTGTATCGTTGCATTATTTCCAGGAAACATTGCCTGCCAATAATCCTTTATCTTTAAGCCATCCCGTCCACTTAGCATACAGGTCTCTCCTGCTCCAAACTCCATGTACCTATTAGGACTGCAATCAAACCGCAAGCCAATCAATCGTGGTTTTTCTGTCTTTGTCACAAAAACACCATTGTTATTGTAACGAATTGTTTGCTTGCTTAATTTTCCCAGGATAAATTCAAGCTTTGAACTGCCAAGATATGGCAGCAAGACAGCCTGCTTGTTTGCTATCCTTATCTGATCAAATGGTTGGGCATTGGTTGTAAGCAGCCAGGCACCACTGTGCCCTGGTCCCCACCAGTGAGGGATCCTGCCAGCTTGAATGGTTGTATTCCATTTGCTAACTTCAAGGTATCCCCATTTCAGATTAGATGTTATCCCATCATGGTTGAGTTTTAGCTGTGAACAAAGGTCATAAAATTTGCCGCATGCTTTCGAGTCAACAGAAAGATTTATCCCCTGCGGACAGCTTTCTCCATAGCTATTGGAGAAAGATGATTCATTAGACAGGGAAACCTCTGTCTGTTTTGTTTCCTTTAAATCTTGTTTTAATTTAGCCAGCAATACCTCAAGCGTCTGATTCCACTCTTTCCCTTTATTTTCTTCGATTTTCTGTAATATCCATGCTATCTCTTGAGATTGAAGCGGTCTGGTATTGATGGGATAGCTTATACCAGCAGCTAAGGTCAGGCGATCAATAGATTCTACCTCATCCCTCCAGTCTGCCCCTTCACTATCAAGTGCCAGCAAGCAAAAATTACACCATATCCATAACCCGCCAATAAACAGCCTCTGTAGCATCAATCATTACCTCCTTATTAAATCTTTTTACATCTTCCTTAGCCGTGACAGCCAACTGGCTGGAAAATGTTTTATTATTTATCAATTGCATAATTCCCTCAGCCAGAGACTCAGGGTGTTGTGGCAAGACAAGCAAACCGTTAATCCCATTCCTGATTATTTCTGGAATGCCGCCAGTTTTGGTTGCAATCACTGGCACGCCAGATGATTGTGCTTCAAGGATAGAGGTGTTCAACCCTTCTAAGCAAGAGGACACAACAAAGACATCTAAGATAGATAGGATTTGAGGAATATCATTCCTGAAGCCAGTAAAGATGACATTGTCTTGCATATTCAGTCTCTTTACTATTTGCTGTAGTTTCCATCTTAGCTCGCCATCGCCAACAATAAGAAATTGTAAAAAAACTTGATGATTGTTTCTTTTTATATGAGAACATGCCTGCAAAAAGGTCTTATGATCTTTGTGCGGTGCCAGAGCAGCGATAATGCCGACAATTGGATAGCAGGGATTCAACCCTAATTCCTGATAAAGATAATCACCAGCCATATCTCTGCTAAACCACTCTACATCAATCCCATCATAAACTACATCAATCCTTTCCTGACAGATGCCATCTGATACAAGCACCTGTTTAACAGCATTTGAGACTGCAATTATCCTGTTCACGCCCATTCTGTATTTAAGCCATGATATTGGATTCTTGCGAAGGTGAAAATCTACCCTTCGAGAGACAACAACCGCTGGTTTTGACCCAGAGATATTAGCTGCCATTAATCCAAGGGCATGGGCGTGGGCTGAATGGAGGTGAACAAGCTGAATGCCTTTAGTATCAATAAGCCGTGCCAGTTTCCATGCAGCAGCAATATCCCACTCTCCCCGCATCCTCACGGGTATAGTGAGGGCATATTCATGACACCTTTTGAGTAAAAGGCTGTCTGGTTGACAGGCAATAAATTGAGAATAACCCTTTTTTTGCAGCCCAGCAGATAAATAAAATACTTGTTGCTCGCCGCCTCGCCAGTCCATAGAGGTATTAACATGGAGTATTTTTAGTGACATTTTTACCTTTCCCATCCAAATAACTTTGCTACCAATACTGCTGGTATTTTCAATATTGCTATGACTCGATGTTTCCAAGTAACCGCTCAGTGAACGGTGGGAAGATTAACCACAGAGATCACAGAGAAATTCATAGAGAACACAAAGAAAGAAAATTAAAAAAACTTTGTGAACTTTCTGCCTCCTCTGTGCACTCTGTGTTAAAAAAATCTATCTATGGTTTGCCCCACTGATAACTAAGACAGGACATCTTCTCCTCGTTCACTGAGCGGTTACGTTTTCAAGTTTTTTCTTATTGAACCGTTTTGAGCAAGTAAAACCACAAGCTTAATACACCTTGCATTTCATTTTTATCCGGGAATGAAATACTTTGTATTTCATCAAAGGCAACATAATCATAATGAGAGGCAAGTCCCTCAATTCTCTTCTGCTGGTCATAAAACATCTTTGCTCTTGAAATACTACCGCCGCTAACAAGCCATCCATATTTGCTTATTTGAGAAAACAGATATGATTTTCCCGTTTCCTTTGGTGCAAGCTCAATTAGGTTAACCCTCAGGGCAAACGCATCTAAATTCCACAATCAGCTATAGGTTATGATTTTACCAG
>JASEHA010000284.1 GCA_030018795.1 bacterium | reverse complement strand
CCTGTATAATCTTTTTTGCCTTTTCTGCTACTTGCATGTTTCTTCCCTCCAAAAAACTTCCCTTCCCTTTTGCAACATCTAACCTAAACTATACCATATAATCTATAATCTTGTCAAACTATATTTTCTATTTTTTTTTTCCATTTTTCCCTGTTTCCCCTTTTCCCTTATTTACACCTGAACGCTTACTTGATTTTATATTGAATACTTAAAAATCGTTATTCCAAGGGCAGCATCTTTTTCAATATTTGAGAATTCATCTCTTCATTCGCCTTTTGTGCTGCATGCAAGGCATTCTGTCTGCCGCCATGATAGAATCGCAAGCCTCCCACGCTGACAATCAATCCTGCACCCAGGTGATCGTCTGCCTTTATCCTTTCAATAGTAAAATATGCCATAGAAGCATTAAAAATAAATGAAATAATCCCATCCAGGACATTCCCGGCATATATCTGCCCACTGCCAGGGATAATGGTGGAGAGCAGGAGAGCCTTTTTTTCAGAGAGATAGGGTAGATGAAGTGCCTCCTCAATACAGGGCGAGAATTTTTGAATTTTGTATAGCAAGTCATTAGAAGAATCTGTCACCCTGATAAACTCTGTTTGAGCTGCCTTCCATTTATACTCATGGAGATAGGTTATCCCTTTACAGTAATAAACCTCAGAGGTTTTAGCTTGATTGTCTTTTATTAACTCATCCAATTCAAACCTTGCTGCCTCAAAATTTCCTTTATCAATATAGGTTCTGGCTATTGCCATTGAGGCAGCCATCTTCAGGCTATTAAAAGAATCTGACTGGCTATCCAGTACCTTTTCAAAAAAATCATGAGCCATATCATATTTTTTACCACACTTATAGCATAACCCAATCTGGTAATAAGCATTATTGACCATCCGGCTTTCAGGATGGTGAAAGATAAATCGTTTGTATTCAGTAATGGCTTGATAAAAATTCTGATTTTCAAAGAGATAATCAGCAAATTCAAACATTTCTTTTTGTGTTTCTTGTGTTTCTGCTGAGGCATACACCTTAGAGTTCAGGAGGGCTATCAATAAAATGACGGCGAGCTTACTTCCATGATTCAATGGTTGACTCCCTTTCTTTAATCTGTTCCAAATAATTGACTTGAGATGAGGCATTAATTAATTTGGCACTGGCTGCAGCACCATAAATATTACCAGCATAGAATACATACCCCAAGCCAGACAGGATATTCCCAGCAGCCTTATCCCCCTGCTGAAAATAATGATGTCCAAGCCATGCTGTGCCAAGGGTAAGCAGCATTGAAAATGTCCCATCCCCAAATCTATGCAAATACATCTGCCCGGCACCAGGAAACAGCATTGACATTATGCCTGCTGCAAAAGGTGATTTTTGCGGGAGATTAGCCCCATTTGCAGCAAACTTAAGCATTTCTTGAGAAAAAGAATACATCGATGACTCAGGGTTAATATCCTCAAATGCAGTCTTTGCCTTTGTCCAATCCATTTGTTTGAGATAACATGAGCCAAGCATATACTGGCTATAATCAGAAAGAGGGGATGTATTTGTGAGGCTTTGGAATATAGGGATTGCTTGTTGAAATTCGCCCCTTAAATAATATGTTTTGGCTATCTCAAAGTTTATGTGCCCAATCTGCTCAGGCAATTGTGTCTGAAGCCCTTTGAAATACTTAAGGGCAGCAGTCCATTGCCTGCTTTTCTGATAACACAACCCTATTCTAAACCTTGCCTTCTGGGTTAACTCTGCATCAGAGATAAAGATAAACCTCTGGTATTCGCCAATAGCACGGTAATAATCCTCATTATCAAAAAGATTATCTGCAAAGGCAAGAACGCCTGCTGCCTCTTCTGAAAACTCCGCATTCCGCATTCCGCATTCCGCATTTTCAATATTAAAGAGAATGAGGCACAATAACAGCATTTTTTTCCACTTTTTCCACATATCCATACTCCAGACAGCGAAGGTCTTCGCTTAAGCAATGATTTTTCACCGGGTCATAAAATCTACCCCCTGGTCTATAATGATACTCGCCAGAGACACAATAATGGCATCGCTGCAATCGGTCAGAGGTCATCAGTATCCCTTCAATAATCCCGTATTTTTTGATTGACTGTAGTCCAAACTGGGAACAGGAAGGGACAAAGTTACAAACACCCCCCTGCTGTGGTGAGATGATTTTCTGATAAATAATGATAGCACTTAGCGGCAAGGATTTTACTATTGACAGTGGGGATAGGGCTGGAAACTTTTCTTGCTTTTTTTGCTTTTCTTGCCTTTCTTGCTTCATAAGGATTGACTCTGTCTGTCCAGTCTGTCCAGTCTGTCCATCCCATGGCTGCCAGTCTGATTGAATATTTCGAGGTTCTGCTGAGGCAATTCCTGGATGACACAGGAAGATGATAGCCATAAATAACAGCCAGATAGTATTGTTCAATCAACAACTCCTTAAAATGCTGCGGGTTTATAGACCCGATAAATACACAAGCAGGATGCTTGTGTTACCCAATGCTCGAATGGTTCAAACAATTGGAATCGATTGAACCATTCAAGCAAATTTTTTGCAATCTCCACTATTTCTTGAGATTTTCTGCCTTTTCTATCTCAGTCATGGTCTTGCCTTCATATGCCTCAAGAGTAATCATTGCCCGAGTAATTATCCCAACCACAGGAATAAGCTGCGCCAACTCTACATTTCGAATCTTTCGTTCCTTCAGCTCCAACCCTGCTCTGGGACAGATTAAACAGCTTGTAAGACATCCCTTCATCCCATTCTTATCAAGTGCCTCAAATGGTACGATAGGAAAGAGAAAGGCATTAATCCATTCTTCTGTCCTGATTGGTGTTCCCTCATTTAACTCAAGTCCAATCCTTGGTCCAAGCAAACAGCTGGCAAAGGCTGGTGTCATCCCGCCTTTTTTAGCTGCATCTGCTGATGCCAAAGAAAAGCAAGCCATCTGAACAACAAGCAGCAATACAATCATTCCCAACATCTTTTTCACCTTTATCACCTCCTTGTATCTAAAATAGTAATTATTCAGCACATATTGTTCTGAGTAACCGTTCAGCCAGTTGTAAACTTTTCGTTGTAAATAAACATAAACTGTAAAATGGTATTGAATATTGAATGTAGAATTATGAAGTTTTGGTATTCTTCTGTTTAGTCGTTTTCA
>JASEHA010000283.1 GCA_030018795.1 bacterium | reverse complement strand
CACCTAACTTGGTAGTCGCAGGCTTTAGCCTGCGTCCTGCTTTATTAGTCGAACACTCATTTCTCATGCTTTGATGGTAGAGTTCGTTCTAAAAAATCGCAATTTATGCCAGTGGTGAGTATATTTGTCAACTTATGGTTGCGTTCATCTATTCAACCACAATTATTTCCTTACTACTTGTCCATATCTTGCCCTTTTCATCGGTAACACTAAGTAGACAGAAGTAACTGCCTGATGAGACAATATTGCCGGATTTATTCCTGCCATCCCAGATAAGGGTTTCAAGAGGCATTCCATGCCCAGCAAATACATTTATCGTATTATTATTCCTGTCAACAATCCTTAATTCCCATCTAATTACTTGTGTCTGGATAATTGTCCGCAGGATAAAGGCAACGCTGTCTAATGTCCCATCCCCATCCGGGCTAAATACCCTTGTATCAGGGAAGATAAAGACACACGGCTGCAACAGTTCCGGTTCAAAAGGTGCTGTCGTTCTGGCTATTTCCTCAACTCGTGCTGGCTCTGTCAGACTAAGCGTTTTCTCAGACTCATCAGAGGCAAGCGTAGCTATCTCCTTTGTGCCCTTTGCGTCTCTATGTGAGACAATCTCTGGAGCAGTCTCTACTTCAGAAGCATCCGAGACAAGCACAGCAGGTCTCACCTCTAACACCTGTTCCCTGCCTTTCTTACCTTTCTCACCCTCTACGACCTTTGCGACTTCTGTATCTCCGCGTGAGACAATTTCAAAGCATCGAGTTACTGCTGCTCTATGGGTTAATCCCAGGTCATCAAAGCTGGTAAAAGCATAATCAAAGCGATAATCATGAGATAATACCCCAAACCCAAAGCTCAACCCTTGTTTCACAGGTCCCATCCTTGCCCCAACCCTTGCCATAATCCAGTTGTCATAATTATATTCTGCCCCAAGGCTCAAAGATGGGTTGCTATCTATAGGCTTATTAATATCACCAGCTATGGTCAGGGAATCATTCTCGGTTGACATCTTATATCCTACACCAAGATTAAGGGCTAATGGGGATGGAGATGCTTCCTCGCCCAATTTTATTTTAGTGCCAAGGTTCTGGATGGTAGCACCAAAAGAAAGATTGTCATTAATATACCTTGAACCCATGTCTAATCCCACAGAGACAGCAGTCTCATCCTTCAGCTGCCGATGAATAATCTTTGGGGTTAATCCCCAATCAATGCTGCCTTTTTTAGACGCATAGCTAAGGGAAAAGCAGGCATCATGGTTGTTGAATTTACCTGTTTCCTGTGCCTGACGATTACGAGCCATGTCCTCAGCATGTAGGAAGATAATGCTAGCACCCAGACTGGTATCATCATCAATTGGCTTAGCAAAGGCTATATACTCACTGGCAATATCAGCCAGCCATTTTGTATGCATGAACAATAACTCCTGCTTTTCTATCCCGCATAACCCAGCAGGGTTCCAGTAGCCGGCACTGGCATCATCAGCTATGGCACAAAATGCCCCACCCATTCCTGCTGCCCTGGCACCCATGCCAATCTTTAAGAAAGCATTGCCTGTCACACCTGCATCGTCTGCCTGAACTGGCCGAAAAGTTGAGGATAATATTAAGATTATTAGTATGATTACACTTAGTTTGTTCATTTTTCTTCACCTGCCTTATTATTCCGCTGATGCTTACCTTATCACCGTCATCTTGCCTACCTTTCTCTGTGCCTTCATCTTCACCATATAAATATACATACCGATTGAGACCTTATCTCTACTACTGTTCTGACCATCCCATCGGCATAGCCCATTCTGGGATACCAATGTTTGGACAAGCTCACCGTCTAAGGTATATATCTCAATAACCACATTCTCATCCAAAGGTAATGGACCAAAGCTCATGTAGTCATCTGTGGTCATATCAAATGGGTTAGGATAGTTTACTGCCTCAGAGATACTCATTACCTTTGGGGTATAAGCCAATACAGAATAATACGAGAAATGGTCTACATTAGCGACAACCCTGTTTACTTCTGATTCAACCCATGAATCCAGAATTATCTCAAACCGTTGGGTTTGCTCATTTAATCTAAACATTCGCAAGGTGTTTTCAAGGATGGCCGTATTATCAACAAAACCGTCCTGGTTGTTATCCGGGTATGAAATGCTTATGGTCACCCTTTTATTGAATTGACGAACAGGCTGATTATCATTATTCAGAGCAACAAATTCATAGGTTACTGTCCCTGGTATTGGTTCTATGGAATGGTCAGCTATGGCTGCAACCATACCTGCAGATACAATTGAGGCTGTTGCTGTTACAGGGGTTATGCTTACATAACTATCCACAGGCAGTACATTCGCTGGGATTATTGCCTCAGCTGTTTTGTCCTGTGATTGCACCTGTCCGCCATGCTCTTCTTCAATTAACTTGCCTGGTGTAAGAATTGATACAGTCACCATATCCTGCCGAATATCTGCATCCTGTCCCTGTGGCCAGCCGTCTCCAGCAGCATGGATATGGTAATAGGCATCAGATGCAGTTACATTAACCGTACAACTACCTGAAACAGCACCTGTCGGCGGTATAACCTTGAGATAAAAGGATTGCGTCTGGTTTGGATTAATGTGCAGCGGCAGGATCAGGGCAGCATTCTGCTGGTTTTTAACTAATAACGCTGTCCATGTGCCCCCTTTGCCAGTCAGTGAACATGAGAGGTAAATATCATCTGCCCCATTACCCATATTTGTAACCTGATAACAATAGTAGGCAGGGCTGCCTACAGATACCTCCTGAATATTACCGGTGGTATTGGTCATACTTATCTCATACACCTGTCCAACCGTAATAATCGTTGGCAGGCAAGTAATTGCCCTGCCATTGTACCTGAGCACAACATCACCTGGTTGGTCAACCCCATCAACATAGGCAGCGGTACCATTATCCCCGCCATTGGTGATAGCTGTCCCACAAGGTGTGGGTTCAGCATACACCAATGGCGTAGAAGGCATGGAGATATACCACAGGCATACCCCCATCAATATTAACTTAGGATTAATGAATAACCGCTGCAATCTATAGCCTCCACAGCTCAATATACTTAGTCGATTCTCACCTGATAGTACAATCTGCCAGCTGTATTAGCAGCTACTGTACCCAGATTGAACTGGACTATACCAGTATTAAACTGTGC
>JASEHA010000282.1 GCA_030018795.1 bacterium | reverse complement strand
TTGTAAAAGGGGTTACTCCCGAACAATTGATGCTGCAAATAGCTGATTTTAAGCCGGATATGGTTGTGCTGAATACCAGTACCCCATCCATTGAATCTGATCTTAAGATGACATCTTTTGTCAAACAGGCATGTCCTGAAACCAAAACAGCCGTCATTGGTATCCATCCCACAGCCCTTCCAGATGAATGTTTCCGTGCCTGCCATAGAGATGCCAACTGCAATGACCTGGATTATATCATTCGAGGAGAGCCTGAATTCACCCTGCAAGAGTTGTGCCGGACAATTGCCGCTGCTGGAGAGGCTATCTCTGCCAGAGGTGCTACCTCCGCCAGAGGTGCTGCCCTTCAGGTTAACCTGCAAGACATACAGGGGCTTTCTTTCTGCGAAGAAGGCAAGATAATTCACAACCCTTCTCGTCCCTGGCTTGACATGGACAGCCTTCCATTTCCAGCCTGGCACCTGATTGATACCTCTGATTATATCATGCCCTTTCATAATGTCCCGTTTCTTCTGGTGGCAACCTCAAGGGGCTGCCCATATCCCTGTACCTTTTGTGCAGATAGCACTTATTATGGCAAGTCATTACGCAAACGCTCTCCCCACAAATTAGTCGATGAGTTGGTCTGGCTTAAAGAGAAGCTTAATGTTCATGAATTTCTTTTCTGGTCCGAGTCCTTTACCTTAGACACAAGATTTGTCATGGCTGTATGTGATGAGATTATGAGACGAGGGCTGCAAATCTCATGGGTATGTAACAGCCGCGTGGATCAGGTGAATCTGGAGATGTTGATGGCTATTAAAAAGGCTGGTTGCTGGATGATAGGTTATGGGATTGAATCAGCCAGTCAGGCTGTATTGGATAGCGTCAAAAAGGGGACTACTGTCGAACAAACCAGAAATGCTGTCCAATTATCCCATCAGGTTGGGCTGGAGGTTTCTGGGCATTGTATCATTGGATTGCCAGCAGATACCCCTCAAACCATTAAACAAACCATAAAATTTACCATTGACCTTGACCTTGATTTTGTGCAGTTTTATTGTGCCGTACCCTTTCCAGGTTCCAGGATGTATGAGCAAGCCTGCCATAATCACTGGATTAATACCACTGATTGGTCAAGGTTTGAACAAAATTTTTCATGTGTAGATTATCCACATCTTACAGCAAAAGAAATCATGAACCTCAGACGGCTTGCGTATAGAAGATTTTACTTAAGACCAGGGATGTTTCTCAAGGTGTGGAAAAGATTGAAAAAATCGTCTGATATTATGACATTTTTCCGAATGTTGCGGGAGTTTATAACGTGGATGTAGGGAGCAGCAGAGATGCAGAGTACACAGAGGTTAGACACGAATTTACACGAATTTTCACGAACTATTCGTGTCTCTTTCGTGGCCCATTCGTGATTTTCTATATTGTTTGGCTATGTTTCTCTGCGATCTCTGTGTCTCTGCAGTGAATTTAACTATTGTCGGACACCATCAAAATTTTATCGATATTTGTAGGGGCGGGTATTGAAACCCGCCCCTACTTGAACATCGAGTGAAAGGAACCACCTATGAAAAAACACACACTGGCTATCTTGTTCCTTACAACCATAACCATCATCTTTTTCTCACCCGTATTATTCACAGAAAACACCTTTGTTTTCAGGGACATTTATCGCTATTACTACCCATTTTATCACCTAAAGGTCGGCTTGATAAAGGAGGGTATCTTCCCATTCTGGAATCCATATCTATTCTCTGGGACGCCTTTATTTGCTTTAATCCAGCTTGGTATCTTTTATCCCCTATCCATTCTCTTGTATCTGCTGCCGTTTGAGCTGGGGATAAAGCTTTTTATTATTATTCACTTCCTTCTTTCTGGCATCTTCATGTACTGTCTGGGAAAAACCCTTAATCTTGGGACAAAAGCCGCTCTGGCAGCAGGCATCACCTTTATGTTCAGCGGTTTTTCTTTATGTATGACTGCCCATCCCAATATTTTGTGTTCAATTACCTGGATGCCCCTTATCTTTTCCATGTATCATATAGGCTTGTCCCAAAGGTCATTATTGCAGATAATACTCAGCGGGGTATGTTTAGCCATCCAGATTCTATCTGGAGAGCCAGTGGTGGCTTATATGACGATAATGGCGTTATTTTTCTACGGGATTTGTTCTCAATGTGGCTGTAAATATGCCATCTGCTCCTTTTTGATAATCCTCCTTACTGGCATTGGCTTAAGCCTTATCCAACTGCTGCCGTTTTTTGAGCTTACCCTTTTCTCTGCAAGGGCACATGGGGTAGCGTATCAGGAGGCAACGGATTGGTCATTGCATCCAGGGGAGCTGTTAAACATGCTAATCCCTTTTTTCTCAGATATAATGAGACTTTCCAGGCAGGGGCTTCTCTTGAGTCTATACATGGGAATCATTCCCTTAAGCATGATGCTTTTGAGTATCTTTTATTTTTGGAAGAACCAAAAAAAAAGAGAATGGTTTTGGGCAGGGCTTTTTGTCATCTCTCTTATCCTTTCCCTTGGTGCACATCTTTTTTTATATCCATTATGTTACCAATACATGCCCGGATTCAACATGATCAGGCATGCAGTCAAGTTTGTTGCTCTTCTGACCTTTTGTGGGGCAGTATTAACAGGGTATGGCTTTAATTCTATCTCAAGATTCAGAAAAGAGCTTATCTGGATACTTCTTGCTTTGCTTATATCCTGTATCTGTTTCTGGGGCATAGGCATAATCAAGCAGGGTGTCCCTCTTTGGGGACAAATGATTGGAGGTCAGCATTATTTGCCGATAATCCCCATTATATTGATTATTATCAGTCTGGGATTGTTGGTAAAAAAAGCAGGTAATGCTTCGCTGCTACTGCTATTAGCAGCAGACCTTTTCTTTCATGGAATAAACCTCCACCCCTTGATCCATCAGAAATTTTACAACCAAAAGCCATTTCTTGTAAAACTGCTTGAAAAGGAAACGGCTCCTTATCGATACCTTCTTAGTCCTGCTACAGAAAAGGCTTATTTCCAGGGTAGGAAAGGCGGAGATATTGGTAAATTGAGCTGGTATGGCAAATCCATCCTGTTTAGCAACCTCGGACTTCTCTGGCGTATCCCTGATGCCTATGGGTATGAGGCTATGACCATCAGGGATTATGAAAAATTTATATGGCATATAAGAA
>JASEHA010000281.1 GCA_030018795.1 bacterium | reverse complement strand
ATTGTTGAAAAAAGTTAGTGGATGCGAGGTCTTTTTGATGGTTACGGATACAGGAAGACAGGTCTTTAGACATGAGCTTGGGATTGATGATGTTGCTGCCTGTTTCAATGGATTCAAAAATCTTCATTACCTGGATTATCACAACTTAACTGCATCAATTGCAAGTGGTTCTTTTAAGATAAAGGCAATGATTGTTATCCCATGCAGCATGTCTACATTATCTGCTATTGCTTGCGGCAACTCAAATAACCTTCTTGAACGGGCAGCAGATGTTGCTCTAAAAGAAAGAAGACAACTTGTTCTCGTGCCCCGCGAGTCACCATTAAGTGAGATACACCTTAAGAATATGCTTGTTTTGAGAAGTATGGGGGTTGATATTGTTCCAGCTATGCCGCCCTTTTATACCAATCCTGGCACAATAGATGAGCTTGTAGATGCTATGGCTGGCAAGGTATTGTCTGTTCTTGGCATAGATACAGGATATGAATGGCAGGGGTAAATTTGCCCACTCCTCTGAGAGGATAGCGGTTACTTTATTTTTTTGCGTTTACTTGCAGAAGGGATACCGAGTTCTTCCCGATACTTAGCTATAGTTCTCCGTGCTACAGTAATACCGTCTTTCATCAGCAGATACTCAATCTCTCCATCATTTAATGGCTTATTCCCTTCTTCTTTTATCAAATCATGAATCTTAGTCTTTATATTCAAAGAAGATACCCTTGTCCCTTCATTATCCTTTACCCCGCTGATGAAAAAATACTTAAGAGGAAATGTTCCCAGTGGTGTTTTTACATATTTATTTGAAACACTTCTACTTATGGTAGATTCATGAAGTTGAACCTTTTTTGAGACATCTGAAAGGGTTAAGGGATTAAGCCCTTTCTCTCCATGAGGCAAGAAATTATGCTGATGTTCAAATATTGTTTTACATATAACCTGCAAAGTAGACCCTCTATTTTCAAGGGCTTTCATAAATTCCACAGCTTTATTTAATTTTTCCTTGATATATTCCTTTTCTTCTTTGGTCAGTTTGTTATTTTTTAATAATACTTGACAATAAGAGCTAATCTTCAGGCTGGGAATGAATGAATTATTGACAGTAATGCTTCCCTCTCTACTCATGATGATGTCTGGGATAACATACTTTGGGCTTGGACATGAGTAAATCCTTGCTGGTTTTGGTTCTAACTTCTTCAAAAATTCGATCATTTTCAGGACATGTTCTTTGGAAGCATTAAGTTTTTCAGCAATGAAGTCAAAATTGTTTTCTTTTACCTCTTCGAAATATTTATTTACTATCTCAGAAAGGCAGGAGTCGTTAACTCCGAGTTCTTGAATCTGGATATTCAGGCATTCAATTATATCCCTGGCTCCCACACCAGTAGGTTCAAAGGTTTGTATCACAGAAAGGACATGTTCTACCTCTTCTGGAGTAGCACTGGTAATCGCAGCTACCTCGTCGATAGCTCCCTTGAAATAACCGTCATCCTCATCAATATAACTGATTAGCATCTCCCCTATAGAAATTTCTTTGTGTGATAGATGCTCTAATTGAAGTTGGTTTACCAAAAATTGAGGCAGAGAAGGGATTTCTGTTGCGATTAATGGCTCATACTCTATATCTTCTCCTGAAGAAAATCTTTCAGAAGAATAGTCTTTCCCATGCTCAAAGAATTTTTCCCAATCCATATCTTCTGCTGTGTAGGCAGAAGCATCTTTTCCTCCATCTGTCGAGGAAAAAGAGTCTAACCTTGAGCCTTCCTCTTCTAATGCTGGATTTTCCATTAATTCAATATCTATTCGATCAAGGAGATTAAGGTTTTGGAGTTGAAGAATCTTCAGCTCTTCACGCAAGAAAGGAGACAGTATCATTTGTTGAGTAGTTTTTACTTCTACTTGTTGTTTTAACATATAATATTTTTCACCAGTTTGATTTGATGTGACCAACTCTTGTACAAAGGGTAAGGAAATTAATCACGAAAGCACGAAGGGATAAAAACACAAAAAATTTTTAACAGCCTGATAGACCATTCAAGCCCTGTTTGGCTGACTCGTTCAGGTTAATATCCTCTAATTCTGCAATCTTTTTAATCCTTTTTTCATGCCTTTTGCCGGCAAATTCTGTAGTTAAAAAAATATCCACCATCTCTATGGCTATTTCAGGCTCTATTACTCTGGCACCAAGGACAAGGATATTGGCATCATTATGTTCCCGGCAAAGTCGAGCCATATCAGCAGTAAAACATAAAGCTGCTCTGATTCCATGTATCTTGTTAGCTGTAATGCTCATCCCAATACCTGTGCCACAGAGTAATATTCCATACCGGCAATCTCCATTCTGTACAGCCTGTGCCACCCTTATCCCAATATCAGGATAATCAACAGAATCCTCACTATTGGTGCCAAAATCCACAACATCTTGTTTATCTCGATTATTTTTAAGGTGTCCTGCAATCTTTTCCTTTAATCTATATCCAGCATGATCAGCCCCTAAAGCAATTTTCATCTATTCTTATCCTTTAATATTTCTATTAACCGACCAAGACACTCTTTTATCTGAGCAAGACAGGTCTCATATGCTTCTCTGGAACCTCCAAATGGATCTGGCAGGCCACGTTCATTTCTAAATACAGTAAATCTGTTGGCATTTACAGTCTCTGCCCTTGCAACCTGGTGATTTTTATCGATTCCATATTCTGTCAACAAGAAAACCTTATCCCTTGCCTCTGGAACAAGATCAATTACCTTGTTCAGATGAGGAGTTTCCATGGCTAATATCAAATCAGCCCATTCAATCAGGGTGGTAGTCAGAGGGGTAACAATATGCCCGTCAGGGGAAATCCCTTCTTTTCCCAAAACCATTAAGGTTAATGCAGGAATCTGGCTATTTATCCCTGCTGATACCCCTGCTGATCTGACCTCTATTTCAATCCCATCATCTTTCGCCATCTTTTTCAATAGATGCTCAGCCATCAAGCTTCGGCAGGTATTACCCGTACAAATAAACAGTATTTTTTGTATCATGATATTGCCCCTGTAAAGTACTTGTCCATAGTACCTGTCCTTGTGCCTATAGCATGTAAGTATAACCTTTTTTTTGAATGTTGTCAATTACTTTTTTATCGTACTGAATATTCGATAAAGCCAACTGTCTCATAATGCCTCATGTAAAAAGAGCATT
>JASEHA010000280.1 GCA_030018795.1 bacterium | reverse complement strand
CTTTGATGGTAGAGTTCGTTCTAAAAAATCGCAATTTATGCCAGTGGTGAGTATAACTTTAATCTGTGAAAATCTGTGCAATCTGTGGATTAAATCTGTAAAAACAGTCCTTGATACAAACAATTTTTTACCCATGTAGTAATTTTCAACCGCACAGGTCGCGAATTTTCACGAATGATGTGGAATTATTAGTGGCTATTTGCGTCTCTTCCGTAGCTATCCATGGTTTTTTATATTGTTTGGATACACTTCTCTGCTATATCTGTGTCTTTGTGGTGAATTCAGTTATTCTCGGGCACTATCGATACCTGCACCCTCTCCCCCTATCAATCCGGTCTTTTCCCGTATCTTCTTCTCAATCTCTGCTGCTTCCTTTGAATTTGACCTTAAGAATTCCTTAGCATTTTCTCTACCCTGACCAAGCCTCACATCACCATAGGAAAACCATGTCCCGCTTTGCTGTATAATTCCATGCGATACCCCCATATCAAGGAGGCACCCCTCTTTAGAGATACCAGAATCATACAACATATCAAATTCTACCTGCTTAAATGGGGGAGCAACCTTATTCTTTACCACCTTAACCCTGACCCGATTACCGATAGCGGTATCGCCCTGCATAATAGAATTGATTCGTCTCATGTCCAGCCTTAAGGAGGCATAAAACTTAAGTGCCTTACCACCAGGGGTTGTTTCTGGTGAGCCAAACATTACCCCTATCTTTTCTCGCAGTTGATTGATAAATACCACCGTTGTTTTTGATTTAGATACCGAAGAGGTAAGCTTTCGTAACCCTTGAGACATCAATCTGGCCTGCAAACCAACATGAGTATCGCCCATATTCCCTTCCAGCTCTGCCTTGGGAACAAGGGCAGCCACAGAATCAATAACAACAATATCCACAGCTGCAGATCGAACAAGGGTTTCTGCTATTTCCAGTGCCTGCTCCCCTGTATCTGGCTGAGAGACAAGTAGGTTTTCCACATCAACCCCTAATTTTTTGGCATAAGATGGATCAAGGGCATGTTCAGCATCAATAAAGGCAGCAATCCCGCCGCTTTTTTGTGCCTGAGCAATAATTTGCAGTGTCAACGATGTTTTGCCTGATGATTCCTGCCCAAAGATCTCAACAACCCTTCCCCTTGGGACACCGCCGATACCAATAGCTATGTCAAGGGAAATAGCACCAGTAGAAATAGCAGGTATTCTTACCCTTGCCCCTTCCTCGCCCAACCTCATGATTGAGCCTCGTCCAAATTGTTTTTCGATCTGAGACAAAGCAAGCTGCAATGCCTTTTGTTTCTCTGCTAATTCCATTTTCCCCTCCAAATTAGTAAGCTTTCAGCGATAAGCATTCATCTCTCAGTTTATTCATCTGATAGATGAATGTTTCCCTTATAATACTGCATTATACCTATTTTGTCAAGCTAATTCTTACTTATGAGGAGGAACGCGTTGCAATAATCACTTTTTCTTCTATTTATAGGCGAAAAACCTAAAAAAATACTTGACATTATTTACATGGATATGATATTATATCTAAACAATGAAGATATCAGTATTAGGTGCTGGCTCATGGGGGACAACGATAGCTATCTTGTTAGCAAGCAAGGGGTATCATATCTCTCTATGGGAGCATTATAAAGAACATGTAGATATGCTGAATAAACATCGGGAAAATATCAAATTTTTGCCGGGTGTTTCTATTCCAGAAGAGATAGTTATTACAAATAATATAGAAGAATGCCTGCATAATACAGAATGTCTGGTTGTTGTTGTCCCATCTCATGCAGTAAGGGCTGTTTTGAGCAGGTGTTCATCCTTGATAAGCAGGGAAATGGTTATTGTTTCTGCTGCCAAGGGACTTGAACAAGATACCTTAAGTACTGTTTCACAGGTAATTGAATCAGAGATAAAACAAAAGTTTATTGAAGGTATTGGAGTGTTATCAGGTCCTTCTCATGCTGAAGAGGTGAGCAGGCAGGTTCCAACAACTGTGGTGTCTGCTGCCAGAAAAGAAAGAACAGCAAGATTTATTCAGGAATTATTCAGTACACCATATTTCAGGGTGTATACAAATCTTGATATCAAAGGAGTAGAATTAGGTGGATCTCTTAAAAACATTATCGCTCTTGCATCTGGTATTTTGTGTGGTCTTGGTTTTGGAGACAATACTAATGCCGCACTTATTACCCGTGGTCTTGCGGAAATCTCCAGACTTGGGGTAGCAATGGGTGCCCAAAGAGAGACTTTCTTTGGGCTTTCAGGTATCGGGGATCTGGTGGTGACATGTACCAGTAAGCATAGCCGTAACCGATACTTAGGAGAATTAATAGGCAAAGGTATGTCCCTTAACGAGGCATTGTCAACCATGACCATGGTTGCTGAAGGGGTAAATACAACAAAGGCAGCCTTTATCTTATCTGAAAAATTAGGTATTGAACTCCCAATTACTACTGCTATTTATGATGTACTCTTTGAAGGGAAAAACCCTCAAAAAGCAGTAGAAGGGTTGATGACTCGTGAGTTGAAGTCTGAATGGTGAAATGATAGAAATTGTAAAAATTGTAAGAAATTGTAAAAAAACGTTCAGGTGTCAGTTGTTAGAAAGAATATCTTTTGCCATTGGTTCTATTTAACAGCTGATAACTGAAAGATTGCTAATTATAAAAGGAGGTGACGGTCGAAATGACAAAAGCTGATTTGGTGAATGCGGTTGCTGAAACAGGATTGACAAAGAAACAAGCAGGTGAGGTAGTAAACGCTGTTTTGGATGGAATTACTGAAGCACTACAACAGGGCGATAAGGTCCAACTTATTGGATTTGGCAGTTTTTCTGTCAAAACAAGAGAGGCTAGAAGTGGAAGAAATCCAAAAACAGGCGAGGTATTAGATATTGCTGCCAGAAATATTCCAGTTTTCAAACCAGGAGAAGCATTAAAGGCTGCGGTTAATTAGGATTTCCTGTCACTTATAAAGTTAAAAGTGATTCACATAGCATTAAGATAAGGGTTAAGGGATGGAAACTATTCTTTAACCCTTATTGTTTTGTAATCGTAATGTAACTCAAGCTTCCAGCTTGAATATTGTAAGCCACAAGCAAGATGTGCTTGTATTACTTGTATGATATTACTCGATGTTTCCAAGTTTTTACCGGTGACATACCCAGAACACCAGAACACCGTGAGAAACTGATATTTGATGAAAAAAGGATTGCGACCGACTG
>JASEHA010000027.1 GCA_030018795.1 bacterium | reverse complement strand
CCATTTTATAGCTTGTTATACAGGGTTGGGGTTTATGTCGAACACCCTGATAAACCAGGTGTATTGTTTCGGGTCAAGAAGCATGTAACTAAGCTGAACTGGTTGGACGGACAATGGAATGTTCAGGGAATAAATATTAAGAAATCAGATACGATTCATATTTTTTTGATCAAAAAGGACGCTATAAAAAATAGTAGCTACCATGATAAGCTTAAAAAAGAGAAGAGCTATTTTATGTTTGAGGATGAACAAATCCCATATGGAAAAGATAAAAAGGCAGAGATTGTTAACTATGATGCCAGGGTGTTAGAGTAGGGGGAATTAGGTCACAAGATGAAAGGTTGCACATTATATGACTGTTTGTATTAAAAAAGTATGTAAATATAATATTGGCAGGATTCAAGATAGCCTTTCTCAATCGTTGGAACTACTCAATTTCAAGCTAAGTCATAAAAAAACAGCTATCCTCAAACCAAATATTGTTATGCCAGCCAAACCCAGGACAGCAATAGTTACACATCCAGCTGTAGTTGAAGCCACAATTAACCTGTTAAGGGATGCTGGGATTGAGGATATCTCTATCGTTGAAGAACCGGCAATTGGGCTTGATGTTAAGGAAAGTTTTCGGGTCTCAGGGTATACAGAACTTGCTGATCGGATAGGTGTAAACCTCTATGGGTTTGATGACATAGAAAAGACAGAGATGAAGTGGAAATATGGAACATTAAAAATACCGAAGATATTCCTGGATGCTGACCTATATATTAATCTACCCAAGATAAAGACACATGGCTATACCACGGTTACGCTTTCTATCAAAAATCAAAAGGGGCTGGTGTCAAGTCAGATAAAGAAATATATCCATACCCTTGGTTTACATGTCCCTTTGATAGAATTGGCAAGGGTGATAAGCCCACACCTGATTATTATGGATGGTATCTGTGCTATGGAAGGGGATGGACCAACCCAGGGAAAAAGCAAAAGACTAAATGCCCTAATTGTTGGCACAAATCAACTTGAATGTGATATTGCTGCCAGCAGGCTGATGGGAATAGACCCTTGCAAGGTAACTCATCTTGCCTATGGGATAAGTGAGGGATTGGGTGAGGCAGAGCCAGTGATAATAGGCGATAGCATCCAATTATTGATGAAACAATTCTTGCCTGCAAACCTTGAATATGGCAGAAAATTAAATATTTATGCCTGGCGCAACCCTGCTGCCTGCTCCATGTGCATGGATTCATTCCATAAGGCAGTAAAAGAGGCTGTTCTTAATCCTAAATGGTGGCTGTCATTTGTATCAAAATTTGCATGGTATGCACTATTTAGCAGGGTGAATATCCTGCAAGGCAAGAATGCCAGCCTTCCCCCACTCCCTGGATGGAATGTATGTTTTGGTACATGTACCCGTGAACTGGCAAAGGAAAAGGGTTTTGCCTATGTTCCAGGATGCCCGCCAGTTTCGGATGATATCTTGAAAAGTTTTTTTTCTGCAAGCTAATAATTCACCACAGACGCATGAAGGTTAACCACCTGCAACCAACATGATGCTTAATCCACAGATTTCATGAATACAAAATGAAAAATGATTGACTTATTTCATAATTTGGTATATAATTGTTAGAGGTTAGAGGTTAGAGGTTAGAGGTTTGGATAAGATAATCATCAAGGGCATTGATTTTTATGGTTTTCACGGGGTAAGTCAGGCTGAACAGGAGCTGGGGCAAAGGTTTATTGTGGATGTTGAGCTGGAATTGCCGCTGAATAAGGCTGGCAAAAGCGATCAATTGCAGGATACGGTCAATTATTGTGAGATTTATAGCCTGATAAAAGAAAATGGGCAACAAAAAAGATACGCCTTGCTTGAGGCTATGGCTTCTGATATGGCTGAGTCTATCCTGAACGGGTTTAGCCTTGTGAAAAGGGTGACCATGTGTATAAAAAAGCCACATGCACCCATTGGTGGTGTGGTTGAATATGCTGGGGTGTGGATAAGCAGGGACAGATAGGTATAGTGGCAGGATAAGCAAATTGTTCAAACGGAGTGGGACGTGTATTTGCTTAAGCCAGCTGTCAATATAGACACTTAAGTTCGATATAATCGAGAGAAAACGTGGTGAATCATGGCTGTAGCTTACATCTCTTTTGGTTCAAATATTGGCGATAGGATAAAATATATCGAAACAGCTCTGGAAATTATTCGAGAAAACCCTTGTGTGCAATCACCAATACAGGTATCTTCATATTATGAGACAGAACCTGTTGGATATACATATCAGCCCAAATTTATTAATGGTGTGGCAAGAATAGACATAACCCTTTCTTGTGAGGATCTATTGGAGTTTCTCCAGAGGGTAGAATGTATGCTGGGCAGGAAAAGAAGTGGGGAAAGCGTGAGATGGGGACCAAGGAATATTGACCTGGATATCCTGCTTTATGATAATGCCTGTATTTTACAGCCAAACCTGCATGTGCCGCATCCAGAGATGCAAAACAGAGCATTTGTCATGATACCCTTAAACGAGATTGCACCAGAGGCAATACATCCAATCTCAGGGAAAACCATTCGTGAGTTAGTAGAAAAAATGCCGGAGACAAAAGGGAATTGTAAAATGGAATGTTGCCATGCAATGATTACAACAACAAATCTATTACAAATGAAAAACGTTGGTCAAAAGATTACCATGCTTACTGCCTATGATTATTCTATGGCCAGTATTCTGGATGAGGTAAAGATAGATGTAATCTTAGTAGGTGATTCATTGGGCATGGTTATGCTGGGTTACAAGAATACCATCCCTGTAACCATGGATGAGATGGTTCACCATACCAAAGCTGTGGTCCGAGCATGTAATCACTCTCTGATTGTAGCTGACATGCCCTTTCTTTCTTATAAAATAGATGTTCGTGATGCGGTACATAATGCGGGCAGATTGATTAAAGAAGGAGGAGCAATAGGCGTCAAGGTAGAGGGAGGGGCAGAAATAGTAGATATTGTTTCTGCCATAATAAAGGCTGATATCCCTGTTATGGGGCATATCGGTTTGACCCCTCAGGCCGTTCATCAAATGGGCGGGTACAAGGTTCAGGGAAAGGATTCAAAAACTGCTCAAAAGGTTTTTTATGATGCCCAATGTCTGGCTGATATAGGTGTCTTTGGATTGGTCATGGAATGTATTCCTTACAAATTGGCTGAAGAGATTACCCATACCCTGCCCAATACCCCAACCATTGGTATCGGAGCAGGACCTCATTGCGATGGACAGGTTCTGGTCAGTCATGATATGTTGGGACTTTATAACAGAAAACCGCCTAAGTTTGTCAGAAAATATGCTGATTTGACAGGTGTTATTACTACTGCGGTAGAAAAATTTAGTAAGGATGTCAGGGAACAAAAATTTCCTGGATTGCAGGAAAGCTATGAATAATGGAGTAGGGGTATTCCATATTTTCTTTAGTTGCGACGCCTTTTATTATGTACTACTTGATGCTTTCAATTCGTAATGTAGGAAAAGCAGGACTTGGTGAAACTTGACGAAATTTGACGAAAAAGCTTGCGATTTGTTGATTCCGAATTACTCAAGAGGAGTGGTAGGAGGTATTTGTCGAGGGTAAAACCCCCTGACCTCCTTTGTTAATGGGGATTACAACCACCAACACCTTTGTTAAAGAGGAATGTGTGGAATGGCGTAAAAGGGCGTAAAAGGGCGTAAAAAATATGGAAATTATCTCCATTAAAACCATGCAGGAAAAGGCTTCTTGCTTGAGATGTGAGAAGAAGAGGATAGGGTTTGTCCCAACAATGGGAGCACTTCATCAGGGGCATCTTTCTCTGATAAAGGCTGCCAAAGAGGAAAATGATGTTGTGGTTGTGAGTATCTTTGTTAATCCTATTCAGTTTTTACATGGTGAAGATTATGAGATGTATCCAATAACCATGGAAGAGGATAAAAAATTATGCAGACAAATGGGTGTGGATGTTATCTTTCATCCTGATGCAGCAGAGATGTATCCAGAGAAGCTTTTAACAACGATAAATGTTTCAGAAATTACCTCAAGGCTGTGCGGCTCATTCAGACCAGGACATTTCCAGGGGGTGACAACTGTAGTCACAAAGCTGTTTCATATTGTAAAACCACATGTTGCCTATTTTGGACAAAAGGATTATCAGCAGGCAATAGTTATAAAGAAGATGGTCAAGGATTTGAATTTCGACGTAGAGATAAGAATGTTGCCTATTGTTCGGGAAGGTGATATGTTGACAGGCAAGGATGCCTGTCCTGCCAGTGGGGCAGGGCTTGCCTTAAGCTCCCGCAATGCTTATCTTAATCCGGATGAAAAAGCTCAAGCAGGTATCCTCTTTCAAACACTTCAAACAGCAAAGAAGATGCTGGATGATGGGGAAAGGGATGGGCATAAGCTATCTGACTGGATGGCAAAGAATCTCCAGAATGCTCCGCTGGTTTTGGTTGAATATGCAGAGGTTTGTGATCCAGAAACGCTTGAGCCATTGTCTCAAGTAAGGATGGGTGCTGTGCTTGCACTGGCTGTAAGGATAGGAAAGACAAGGCTGATAGATAATATGGTCTGGGAACAGGAGGAAAGGGAGGAAAGGGAGAAAAAAGGCTCAAGGAGCAAGAGATGCGGATCTTAGGCATAGATACATCGACAAAAACAGGAAGTGTTGCCCTGATTCAAGGAGAGAGCCTCTCTGGCAGAGAGTGTCCCTCTGCCAGAGGGCGCCCCTCCGGCAATATGGTTGTCCTTGCTGAATATATTCATGGTGTTACGCAAGGATATTTACCCACTACAGATACTACACAATTACCTCTTCCCTTGTGTAAGAGGGTTAGGGAGAGGGAGGGAGCAAATGACTCTGCTGGCTGGCTGCTTTCAGCCATTGATTGTATGCTGCGTAAGGATAATGATCGGCTGAAGATTGATGGCATTGCAGTGGTAATAGGTCCAGGATCGTTCACCGGGGTGAGGATTGGGGTCTCTACAGCTAAAGGGCTTGGATATGCCCTGGGTGTTCAGATTGCCGGGGTCATAAGCTTAGATGCCCTGGCAGCAAATATCCCTTCTGACTATTCTGGCCTTGTTTGCCCAATAATGGATGCCATGAGGGGAGAGGTATACGCTGCCTTTTATGAGCATGGGAAACGGATAAGCGAATACATGCTTATCAAACCAGAGGATCTGGCTGAAAAGGCTGAAAAAATATTAGAAGAATCAAATGGCTGCCGGCAGGTAACATTGCTTGGAGACGGGGTAATGCTGTGGCAAGAATTCTTTGCCAGAAGACTTCCTGGAATGGTTTCCTTTGCTCCATCTCATAACTCAGCAGTAAATGTAGCCAGTATTGGCATGAAGATGCTGCTGGAGAGCAAGGGGAAAAAGCCTGAGGAGGTTGTACCACTTTATTTGCGGGCATCAAATGCAGAAACACAGCAGGGACAGGGCATGCCTTGCCCCTGCCTTTGATGAGGGTATTCAATGCAGAAAAGCAGGATAAATGATGGGTCATGCAGGGGCAAGGCATGCCCTGTCCCTACGTTTTCACTCCTGACCATGGAGGACATTCCGCAGATAGCTGCACTTGAAAAGATGTGTTTCTCAATGCCATGGTCAGAGCAATTGTTTGTCAATGAAATAGAAAATAACAACTCCTATTTTTTAACTGCAAGGTTAAGGGATAAGTTGATTGGATATGCAGGCTTCTGGCTGATAATAGATGAGGCTCATATCGTTAACTTAGCCGTTCATCCAGAATTCAGACGACAGGGAATAGGCGGGATGCTGTTAAAAAACATCCTTGATATGGCAAAACAAAAGGGTGCACTCAAGGCAACCTTAGAGGTGAGGGAAACAAATATCCAGGCCAATCTTCTCTATGAAAGGCTTGGATTTGTGTGCGTAGCATTGCGAAAGGGATACTATGCAGATACAAAAGAACATGCTGTGGTGATGTGGATGGATTTGTGATAGTAGAGACGCGATTAATAGCGTCTCTACTGCATATATTGCAAGAGGTTACAATGACTACTGTAAGATTTGCTCCCAGCCCAACAGGGTATCTCCATGTTGGCGGAGCAAGAACAGCTTTATTTAACTGGCTATATGCCAGGAATACTGGCGGTAAGTTTATCCTGCGTATAGAGGATACGGATGTTAAAAGGTCAACACAGGCTGCTACACAAGCAATCTTAGATGGCTTGATGTGGCTTGGGATTGATTGGGATGAGGGTCCGTATTTCCAAAGTGAAAGGCTACCCATATATCAGGAGTATGCTCAAAAATTAATCGATGAAGATAATGCTTATTATTGTACCTGCAGTGTGGACGAATTGGACGAACAGAAAAAGCAGGCAATTTCCATAGGAAGGGCAGCCGGGTATGATAGAAGGTGTCGAGATAAGGGAGCAAAACAAGGCGTTCTACGGCTTAAAGCACCTATTGGAAACACGGTTTTCCATGACCTGTTTCGAGATAGGTTTGAGTTTGATAATTCTCTTATTGGTGACTTTGTTCTGGTTCGCTCTGACGGTATGCCTACATATAACTTTACCTGTGCAGTGGATGATGCCTTGATGGGAATGACCCATGTTATCCGTGGAGATGACCATATCCCTAATACTCCCAAACAGTTACTGATACTTGCTGCCCTTGTATTTAATCCGCCAAGGTTTGGACATCTGCCCTTAATACTGGGAACAGATAAATCACCGCTTAGCAAGAGACATGGAGCTGTATCTGTTATGGCTTATCAGGAGCAAGGCTTCCTGCCAGAGGCAATGGTTAATTATTTGGCACTTTTGGGCTGGTCAACGACTGACAGCCAGCAGCTTTTCTCTAAGGAGGAGATGATTAAAAAGTTTTCCCTTAAACGAATTACCAAAAATCCTGCTGTTTTTGATATGGAAAAATTGCAGTGGATGAATGGTGTTTATATCAAGCAGGCAAATCCAGAGAAATTAGCAAATCTATGCAGGGAATTCACTTCACAGAAGGGGAAGATAGGAGACATCCAGCTTGAGGAAATAATCAAGCTCTACCAAGGCAGGATAAAGGTATTGCCAGAGATATATCAATTAGGCGACTTCTTCTTTTCTCCTGAGATACACATTCCAGAGAAGATATGCCAGGAGGTTTTATCCATGAGTGGGGTAGAGGAAGTAAGAGAAATCCTGACAGAGACAAAAAAGGTACTTTCGGCATTAGAAATATTTAATCCTGATACCATTGAACAAGCTATCAGAACAATGGCTGAAAGGTTGGGGATAAAAGCCGCTGATATTATTCACCCCCTGCGGGCTGTCCTTACAGGAAAAAAGGTTTCACCCGGAATATTTGAGGTGGCTGCCCTGCTGGGGCAGGAAATGGTTGTGCAGCGGATAGAAGGTGGGTTGTGTATGGTTAGGTAAGTGGTAAGCAGGTATTGTTCGATGGTGTCAAAAGAATAACTGAATTCATCACAAAAAATGCAGAGTTCGCAGGGACCACCGAGCATTAAGAGTGGTGCGGGAATACTTAAAAAATCGCAATGTATATGCAATCCAATAAAGAAATTGACATTTATAGTAGCCCAGGATTCTATCCTGGTATATCTAATGCCAACATAGAATGTTGGGCTACTATTATCTTTATGTCAATTTTTTTATTGGAGTGCATGTATGCCAGCAGTGAGTATAAGAGGAGTAACTATGGATCAAAAATTAGAAATAAATCAATTTATTTATAATTCTTCGTGGGTAAGATTGGGGATTATCCTTTTTATATTCCTGATTATATTCCTGCCTCATGCAGAAACGATCAATACCTCTGGTATTTGCATGATAATTACCCTTAGTGCGTTTTCCTGCTTTGTTTATCGGCTATTGCCAGATACCATAAAAACCCATCAAACATTCCCTTATTTGGTCTTTACCTTTGATGTCTTATTTTTAACCCTGATAATAGATTTCATGGGCGGAATATCCAGTAATTTTTATATGATATATCTTATTCCACTTGTGCTGTCTGCGGTTTACTTTGATTTTGCTGGCTGGTTATTTGTGATCATTTTAGTTACAACCTCATATTTAGTCAGTATCCTGGCTCATATCGAGGATGTAGAAGAGATTGGTTACTACAATCTGCTTGTGATCACCCTGCCTTTGTTCTGGGGTGTTACCTGTTTTGTTGGCTTTCTTTCCTCCAAATTAAAAAAATATAAGAGAGAGGTAGAAATAAAATCCAGTATGTTGAATCGAACAAAGGCAAAAAAGGATAAATTCTTTGACCTTTACGAAACAGCTCTGAAGATGTTTGGATTAACAAATCTGGATGATCTCTTAGAATATATGGTAAAAGAAATCCTTCAGCTTATAGAGATGGAAAGATGCGTAGTTATGTTTGTAAATGATGATACAAGTGAGCTGGCTGGTTATTATTCTAATAAATTATCACTTGCCAGGGTAAAAGAAATAGTGATAAAAAAAGAAGATGAATTGTTTACTCTTCTTGTAGAGAAAAAAGAGGCATTAATTATTACAGATACAGCAAGAGAAGAACATGTAGCCAGGAGGTTTTTAGAAAGACATAAGATTAAATCATTGATTGTGCTGCCGTTAATTATAGAAGATAAGATGCTTGGTGTTTTATGGATTGATAATCAGGAAAGGATTTGGGAATATAATCATAAGTCTATAGAGATTGTAAGAGAATTTCTCACCCATGCCGCTATCGTTGCCATGGGTGCATCTCATACAAGAAGGGCACTTGATCTGCTAAAGAAAAAAACAGTTGTTATTACTCAAAAGCTGGATGATGTAACCAATAAATTTACGGCTATAGAAAAATTTTCTCAGCAAGTTATCATGGCTGTTAGTATAGACGAAATGACAAAGGCTTTTGATGAGGCTGCTGATACCCTGAATCTCAAAAGCTATCGACTTCTTTTATTAAATCCAACCAATGATGTTCTCTTTACCCTTTCATGGAAAGGATTTTTGTCTGATGAGATAAAAATAAAGGTAGGCGAAGGTCTGGCAGGAAAGGTAGCTATTACCGGAATGCCTACTTATTCTATCCCATTGCCCTCAGGAGGCGATATTACCAATTATGAGCTATATGAAACCCCACTTTGTCTTCCCCTTAAAAAACAAAATAAGGTTATTGGAATATTAGAGATTAGAAGTGTAAAAGAAAATACAGCTATTGACAGCATAAAATATCAGGTATTATTAACCTTACTAAACTTATTTACCATGGGTTTAAGCAGAAAAGCACCCACTCAAACCCCTGATGTCCAGCCCATCATTACCCTTGATAGTGCTGGGCTGGACAAAAAAGATTGACAATGCTTGATAGCTTTGGTATAATAAAGAATCAGAAAAGAGTTAGAATGTTGATGAATAACTTTTTAGGTTATGCACGATTGGGAAGAGGACAGGTAAAAGTTATTCACAGCGAAATTGCAGAGGATTCTTGAAGATTTATTACACTCGATGTTCAAGTTTTTACTGGTGACCAAGCAAGGAGTCGTGAAGGCGAGAGGGCGAGGAAAAATGGGATTCGATGAAAAACGATTGCAACGCCTTTCATGTCTCTTATTGTGTACTACTTGATGCGTTCAATTCGTAATGTGGAGGATTGAGTGAAACTTCGTTTCACTCATCTATTTTTGACTGAAAGAATCGTAGGTTGAAAAACTTGAACATCGAGTTACACAGATTATAAAAGCAAAAAATAGGAAAAAGGCAAGAAACGACTGAAAAACCGAAAAAGCAGTGAAGAAACGAAGGGATTAATCCCAAAAAATCTTGTAGCGACTAAAAGCTGTCAAATCGCTGTCTTAAACGCTGACATGTCTACACCCGCAAGCCAAAAGGTTAGCGTTTTTCCTGAGCCATAATCTGTAACTCGCCTCTATTTGATTTTGTGAGTATATGTTTGTATGCTCTAAGCTGTCATAATTTGCGATTCTTTGGCAACAAAAGACTACTTGTCTGTGAAATATGATGAATCAACGATACAAGCTACAGGCAGGAATGTCTGTGCTGCCATTAGATGGTATTTACCACTATTGATGTGGTATTTTAATGCGTTTAACATGGACTTACCCACATGATTTGTTAAAGAACCATAAGCTCTTTAGGCTGGATTGAATGTTTATGAGTGTCTGTTTAATCTGCTTTATCCAGTTGTGTGTTGCTTGGACATTCAAAACAGTTGATTGTGGAGACAAAGGTGAAATGAAATGGCTACAACAGAAATTATTAAAAGATTATTTATAGCCTTTGCTAAACAGGATACTAATGAATTTTATCATCAAGCAGAAGATCTTATCAATCTTGAGAAACGCAAAAAACATACTATTGTTGCACGGGAATTAAAAGAAGCTCTTTATAGCAAACCTATCTTAAATAATGGCAATAACGGTAGACGATATAAATCTAATATTCTTATCCCTAGAGATACAGAAAAAGGGTTTCCTCTTCTTGAAATTAGAGAATACGATATTGATTGGGAAAGTCTTGTTTTATCTGAGAAAACAAAATCCATTCTCAAGCAAATTGTAAAGGAAATGAAGGATTCTGAAATACTGGAGACATATAATCTTCGTCCTAAAAATAAGGTTCTTTTTTGTGGCAAACCGGGAACTGGGAAAACCTTTTCGGCACAACTCATTAGTTCTGTTTTGCATATTCCTCTTGTTTATATCAGATTTGATTCCATAATTTCTTCTTATCTGGGAGAAACAGCAACAAATCTAAGGAAGGTTTTTGATTTTATCAGTAATGAGATGTGGATTGTTCTTTTTGACGAATTCGATATTATTGGAAAGAATCGGGATGACCATTATGAACACGGTGAAATTAAGCGTGTGGTGAACAACTTTTTACAAATGCTGGATAATTTCGAGGGGCAGAGTCTGATTATTGCTGCTACAAACCACCAGCATATACTTGATTCTGCAATCTGGCGGAGATTTGATGAGGTTATTTACTTTGAACTTCCTGACAAAGAAAAGAGGTTACACCTTCTTGAACTCTACTTAAAGCCTATGCAAAAGGAAGATATAAACCTATCAGAATTTATTGAAAAGACAAAAGGCTTTGCACCATCAGATCTAAGGATGATGTGTATTGAGGCGATGAAATATTCTATAATAAATGACCATAATGTATTAAAAGCAGAAGATATTGATTTTGCCCTTTCGCGTTTCCTTGACAGGACAGATATTCGCGAAGGGCAAATGGAGAATAAATAATGGAACGATATAAACATTTACCCCTGCCTGAATACAGGGGAAATCTTGAAAAAAGAAAGAAAGATGTCAAGGGTGGGGGTTTTAAATTTCCTGAAGGAAGAGAAAAGAAAGAATTTTATCAGAACAATCTCGCAAAGGCAACTGAGATATCGGAATCTTATAAGAAACTAAAGTCAAAATTTCAAAATAAAATAGACCCTAATCTTATTTTCCGTATTAAAATCAATCAAAGTGTGGATGTAACACGCTTTGACACACAAACTCTTCATCCCATGGGAATGGAGGTATTATCTATTGCCCCGGATAAAAAGGGTTATTGGATTGTCTTTGCCAGTGATGAAAAACTCGAAAACTTCAAGAAAAAGTTAACTCAACATTCAGAAGTGGAAAGAGGTAGGTACGATTTTTTTAATGCAATAGATGGTATAGACGATATACCTGCTGAAGAGAAAAAAGGTCCATTGTTACGAAAAAAACCTTTAGATACCCAAAAAACAGATTATCTGAATATCGAATTATGGCGGATGGAGAATGAAAGGCTTAATAAATTTATTCAGCAACTAAAGAAGACATACCCCAATCCCGGAGAATTTAGAATTTCTGATCAACTAATTACAAGATCGTTTGCATTATTAAGGGTTAAACTGACAAAGAAGATTTTAGATGAAATATTAGAGCTAAAAGAAATTGCCCGAGTCGATCGACCATTTATTCCTTTATTTAAACCGTGTGAATACAGAAAGTTGGATGTTTCCGAACTCGAAATCAATCCACCGGGTGAAAATGCCACCGGTATTTTGGTAGTAGACTCAGGTATTGTTTCAAATCATCCGCTACTGGAAAAAAGCGTAGGAGGAGAGGAGAATTTTCAGGATGAAGAAGAAGAAACATATGATACCGTAGGACATGGAACTGCTGTCTCAGGATGTGCTGTTTATGGAGATATTGACCACTGTATTGACAACAAAAGTTTCGCTTCCTCAAATTGGCTTTTTTCAGCAAAGGTTATGTTTGCTGAAGAGGATCAAGAGGGTAATATTATACAGTCAACCTTTGACCCGGAAAAATTATTAGAACATCAATTGGATGATGCAATTAGAAGTTTCCTGGATAATAATGAGTATAAAATAAAAGTGGTTAACATATCTTTTGGTAATGCTGCTGAAATTTGGCAGAAAACTACTGACCGTCAATTCCCTTTAGCTTCATTAATTGATGATATTGCTTTTGATTATCCTGAGGTGGTTTTCATTGTTTCAGCAGGGAATCAAAACCCCCGAAAATATTTTGAGAATCTTGCAGACATTATTGATAATTATCCGAATTTCTTGATTGACAATCCTGACTTTAAAATAATAAACCCTGCAACTTCAGCCCTGTCATTAACAGTTGGTTCTATTGCACCATCAGTAAGAATCTTTGATGATGGGCATACAGCTGAAGATATCTGGAAACCGATTGCAAAAGAAAATGAACCTTCACCCTTTACCAGAACAGGTGGTGGATTAAATGGAATGGTAAAACCTGAACTGGTGGAATATGGAGGTAATTTGATTTTAGGAGAGTCATTTAACCGAATAGCAGAAAACTCAGGTGGTAAAATCACCTTGCTTTCCAACAAACCAACCGAAGAGCTTTTTACATTTGACTATGGTACCAGCTTTTCAGCCCCCAAAATCGCACATTTAGCAGGTAAGATAGCAAATCAGTTCCCCGATAAATCAGCCAATTTTATCAAGAATTTAATCCTGTTATCAACAGGGTATAAAGATAAAGTGATTCCGAGTTTCCATGAGGACAAGGATAAAGAAAAAAGTATGTTGCAGGTTGAAGGATATGGACTGCCTGATTATGAAAGAGCAATTTACTCTTATGAAAATAGAGTGGTTTTGTTCAACGAGGGAGAAATTGGTTTAGATAAAGTTCAGGTATTCTCTTTAAATATTCCAAGTATTTATTTTGAAACCGAAGGCTATAAGAAGATTTCTATTGTTCTAACATTCAACCCATCTGTTCGAGCTACCAGAGGGGATAGTTACCTTGGCAATCGAATGGAGTTCAATCTATTCCACTCTGTTAGCCCTGATGAGATCATAGATAAGTATGCTGAAATAGATATTTCTACAGAGGATGAGTCGATCCCAGAAGAGTTAAAGAAATTTAAAATAGACATGAAACCAGGTGCTAACACCAGAAAGGCAGGATGCCATCAGAAGGCATGGAAAGAATTTAAACGAGAGCCTAAAAATCCCATACAAGCCCCAATCTCCCTGGTCTTAATCAATTCAAATAAATGGATTCCTGACGAAAAGTACCTTCAACCTTATTGTATTTCACTTATTGTTGAACATTCTAAAAATATTGAAATATATAATTTGCTAAGAAATGAAGTTCAGGAAAGGACAAGAGTAGGAGTGAGAGGATAATGCTCAAAGGTTAGGAGTACACAAAAACTATTGATTTTCATTTGCAATCACCTTGTTATGGAGGAAATAATACAGTGTACACAAATATCCAACAAATCTCTGGCGGGATTACTGCCCCAAATGGATTTCTGGCATCCGGGGTTTGTTGCGGGTTAAAAACATCTGGGAATGATCTGGCAATTATTTATTCTCAAAAATCATCTGTTGCCGCTGCGGTTTTTACAGCCAATAGGTTTCAGGCAGCACCGATTAGTATCTCAAAGCAACACCTTGCCTCTGCTTCAACTATTCAGGCAATTGTAGCAAATAGTGGCTGTGCCAACTGTGCTACTGGAGAGCAAGGATTAAAAGACGCACAGAGGATGACAGAGGTTGTTGCTGCGGGAATTAATATCTCTGCTGATTCTGTCCTTGTTGCTTCTACCGGCAAGATAGGGACATTTCTGATGATGGACAGGATAGAAACAGGGATAAATAATGCCTTGTCCTTGCTGGCTAAGGATGGTAATCTATCTGCAGCTGAGGCAATCATGACCACTGATACCAGACCCAAACAAGCAGCAGTAGAGCTTATAATTCAGGGTAAACAGGTGAGAATAGGCGGCATGGCCAAGGGTGCAGGCATGATCGCCCCAAATATGGCTACCATGCTCGCTTTTCTGACTACAGACGCTGTGCTGCCCAGGGAATTATTGGCATCAATGCTTCAGGAGGCTGTTAATGTCTCGTTTAATTCTATAACCATTGATGGGGATACAAGCACAAATGATATGGTAGCCATTCTTGCCAATGGAGCATCTGGCGTGGTAATGAATGAACTTGAGTTGAATATATTTCAAACAGGGCTTAATCTTGTCTGCCTTGAATTAGCAGCCATGATGGTCAAGGATGCTGAGGGAGCAACAAAGCTGATTAGAATACATATTAAAAATGCACCAGATCAGGATAAAGGAAGAAAGATTGGCCTGTCAATAGCAAATTCTACCTTAGTCAAGTGTGCTATGTTTGGTGCAGATCCTAATTGGGGAAGGATTCTGGCTGCTATTGGAAATGCAGGGGTTGAGATTGATCTGAAAGATGTTGATATCTATGTGGACAGGCTACAATTAGTCAAGAATAGTTGTGCCACAGGGTTTGATCCGTCACTTGCTCATCAATTATTGTCTGCAAATGAGATTGAGCTAACCGTGGACATGAAGCAGGGTACTCAAGAGGCTATAGTGCTTGGGTGTGATATTACAGAAGAATATGTGAGCTTTAATGCTCATTACAGCACATAAGTAGAGAACGGTTGTGACCGTTCTCTACCACACATAAGGAGGATTGATAATGCAGGTGTATTTGAACGGAAAATTAGTAGCAAAAGAGGAGGCAAAGGTTTCTGTATTTGACCATGGTATCTTATACGGGGATGGGGTATTTGAAGGGCTTCGGACATATAATGGTCGAATATTCAAGCTGGAAAAGCATATTGACCGATTGATTTGACTCAGTATCTAATAATGCTATTTGAATCAGGTAACAGTCA
>JASEHA010000279.1 GCA_030018795.1 bacterium | reverse complement strand
TGGTAAAATCTGTACCATTTTTACCTATGTGGTAATTTCCAACCGCACAGGTCGCAAAATTTGACATTCACAAAAATGCCGCTATATCCTTCCCTGATGTTTGAGACTATTCATCACAAAATCTCTGAATAATGGATGTGGATCCGTTGGTTTTGACTTGAATTCCGGATGGAATTGTGTTGCTACAAACCAGGGGTGATCCATAATCTCTACTATTTCTATCAATCTGTTATCAGGGGAAGTACCAGCTATAATTAATCCTGCCTTTTCAAACCCTTCACAATATTTAAGGTTAATCTCATATCTATGCCTGTGCCTTTCATGTATCAATCCTGAGCCATAAGCCTTAAATGTTGATGTATCCTTTCGCAAGACAGCTGGATAACTTCCAAGTCTCATGGTTCCGCCAATATTCTCAATACCCTGCTGCTCTTCCATCAGGTGTATCACTGGATATGGTGTCTCAGGATCAACCTCAACCGAATTTGCCCCTTTTAGCCCAAGGACATTATTAGCAAACTCAATTACCACACACTGCAAACCAAGACATATGCCAAGAAAGGGAATCTTGTTCTCCCGGGCATATCTTACAGCCTCCAGTTTACCCTCAATCCCCCTGTATCCAAACCCGCCTGGCACCAATATTCCGCCTAAGTCAGAAAGATGTTTTTCCGCATCCTCAGTCGACCGCAAGCTTTCAGAATCAACCCATCTTATATGTATCTTTGCTCCATTATAGATACCACCATGATTAAGTGCCTCAATAATACTTTTATAGGCATCCGGAAGTTTTATGTATTTCCCTACCACAGCAATTGTCAGGGAATGCTTTGGACTCTTTAGCCGATTTACCATCTCTGCCCATGGGTCCTCTTCCAATGGCAGAGAAATTTTATCCATTAATCCAAGCAAATCAATGATTAGATTGTCCAGACCCTGTCGCTTAAAGACAAGAGGGATTTCATAGACACTGCTTACATCATAGGCATTAATTACAGCCTTTTTTTCTACATCACAAAATAGGGAAATCTTTTCTTTTATCTCCTCACTCAAGACTCGTTCTGTCCGACATATAAGTATGTCAGGAATAATCCCTATCTCCCTTAATTTATTTACACTATGCTGTGTCGGCTTTGTTTTCACCTCTCCAGAGACCTTGATAAACGGCACCAATGTCAGATGGACATAAATGATATTGTTCTTCCCCACATCCTTCTTAAACTGCCTGATAGCTTCGAGAAAGGGCATCCCTTCCATATCCCCAACTGTACCGCCAACCTCAATAATAACCACATCTATGTCTTTATCTTCCAGCAATTTAATACGCGATTTTATCTCATCTGTAATATGAGGGATAACCTGAATGGTTTGACCAAGATATTCCCCTTTTCTTTCTTTAGTTATAACAGAATGATATATCTTGCCAGTGGTCACATTGCTTATGCTGCTCAATTTAACATCTGTAAACCGCTCATAATGCCCCAAATCCATATCTGTTTCTGCCCCATCATCAGTTACATAAACCTCACCATGCTGGTAAGGGCTCATTGTCCCTGGATCAATATTGATATAAGGATCAAGTTTTTGCATAGCAACCTTTAACCCTCTTGATTCCAGAAGATGCCCAATAGAAGCAGCAGTTACGCCCTTTCCAAGAGAAGAAACAACCCCGCCAGTTACAAAGATATATTTCAATACCAACCTCCTCCACAGAAAACGGTCACAACCATTCCCTATCCTGCAAACCCTCAAGATATTATACCAAACTTTTCAATTAATTGCAACAAAAAAAGTTGTTGACAAATCAACAAATATTTAGTAATATGGTAACATTTTAGGAGGTGTATTATGAAAACATTTGTTATAGATACCAATGTCTTGCTTCATGACCCAAATTCTTTATTTGTCTTTGCAGACAATGAGGTCGTGATACCTTTATGCGTAGTAGAAGAGATAGATGATCAAAAGAAACGGGTTGATGAGATTGGCAGAAATTCCAGGCATGTTGCCAGGAGTTTAGATGAATTAAGGAAAAAGAATTCCTTATTAGATGGGGTAAAATTAGAAAATAATGGATTATTGCGGGTAGAGATACCACCTTCTGTTTCATCCAGTGCCTTTCCAGCAGGACTGGACCCGCAAAAGATAGATAATCAGATATTAGCCTTAGCCATTCATCTGAAAAAGACCAGGAAGAATCAGATCATCCTGGTCAGCAAAGACATTACCATGAGGATAAAGGCAGATGCCCTTGGTCTGGACTGTCAGGATTATGAACGGCATAAGGTTGCTGTGGACAAATTTTATACAGGCAGTGCTGTTTTGGAGACAGACTCAGAGGTTATAAACAAATTCTATGCTGATGGTTGTTTAGTAGCAGATGATGTCTTTTTCGGTCCTTTTGAGGCAAATCAAAACATCACCCTTGTTGACAGATTGAATCCAGCACATTCATGTATTGGCCGCTACAACCTCAAGGAAAAGACAATCTTTCCCCTTAAATCAGTTAATACCCGTGCCAAGGGCGATACCTCACTCTGGGGGATAAGGGCACACAATAAAGAGCAACAGTTTGCCATAGATATGCTTTTAGACGATAGCCTTCAGCTGGTAACATTGATTGGTATTGCCGGAACAGGGAAAACCCTGCTTGCCCTTGCCGCAGGTCTGACAAAGGTGATCAAGGATGAGCAGTATCAGAAACTCCTGATAACCAGACCAATCATCCCTGTTGGCAAGGATATTGGCTTTTTACCCGGTGATGTAGAAGCAAAGCTCATGCCAAGGATGCAGCCCATATCTGACAACCTGTCATTTCTTTTTTCCTTGCAGCATGAGGAACAATTCTCAAACATAAGCCTGGAATCCCTGATTGATGATCAAATAATTGAGTTAGAGGCACTTTCATACATCAGAGGCAGGTCCATTCCCAATCAATTTATCATTGTTGATGAGGCACAAAACCTGACCCCGCACGAGATAAAAACAATTATTACCCGGGCAGGAGAAGGCAGTAAAATAGTTATCACTGGTGATCATTATCAGATTGATAATCCATACCTTGATTCATGCAGTAATGGACTGACCTACTTGATAGAAAGGTTCAAGGGAGCAGAGATATTTGGGCATATTACCCTTGTCAAGGGTGAACGCTCCCCGCTGGCAGAGCTTGCAGCAGAGTTGCTGGATTGATCATGGAATCGGCAAGTGCCTACAATCTAAAATGCCTAAGGCAAACAATAGGTTAAGA
>JASEHA010000278.1 GCA_030018795.1 bacterium | reverse complement strand
GGGTTTCCCCGCCCTGATTGGTTGATTCATGCGACAGATTAAGGTTGACACGACATTAGGGGGTTTCATGTCTCTTATCGTGTACTACTTGATGCGTTCAATTCGTAATGTAAGAAATAGATGACGAACAGATTGGTGAGAAATGTTCACACTACTCGTAACCTACAATTAATTTTAGGGGTAGGGTGGGCACTGCCTATCAAAAAGACGTAGGTGGCGAACTAATTGGTGGACAATGCTCACCCTACCCCTAAGATCAAATGTCATGAGGTAGTAGTGGAGTTAGTGAATAGAAGCCAGTAATGTAGCTCAAGCTTACAGCTTGAGGATTATAAGACACAAGCAAGATGCTTGTGTTACAAGGTGTTATAATGGATGAAGAGATAAATTTATTAGACTATTTTTCGGTTATCAATAGGTACAGGGGGTTAATCATTACCCTTTGCGTGATGTCTGTCTTGCTTACCATGATTGTTAGTCTGCTCATGCCAAAGACATACGAGTCTACGGTTACCATCCTTTCCCCGCAGGGGGGATCATCGGCAGGTGGTTCTCTTGCCTCTCTTCCTGAATTACAATCAGCCATGGGTATTATGGGTATTGGACAAAAGACTTCTTTAGATATCTTTATGGCTATCCTTAATAGTCGGAACATGGCTGATGCAGTCATTAAACGGTTTAACCTTTTAATGGTCTATAAGGTAAAATTAATCGAGAATGCAAGATTGAGACTAAAAAATGTAACCAGGATATCTGTTGGGAAAAAGAATGAGTCTTTGAGTATCACGGTTCAGGATACGGATCCCAAAAGGGCAGCAGGAATAGCCAATTTTTATGCAAGCAATCTGGATATAATGGCTCGAGGTTTAGCCCTTAGCCAGGCTCAACAGGCACGGATGTTTATTGAAAAAAGGTTGCAAGAGACAGAGATGAGGTTGAGGGATGCAGAAGAAAGGTCAGCAGGGTTTAAGACCCAGCATGAGCTGGTGGAGATTGGTGAACAGGCAAAGGCATCTATTGGTGCAGCCGCCCAGATAGAGGGGGAGATTACAGCCTCAGAGGTACAGCTTAAGGTTATGCAAAGCTATGCAACTGCCCAACATCCGGATGTGTTAAAATTAAGGCTTAAGATAGAGCAGTTAAAGAAACAGCTTGGCAAGATGAAGTCTGGCAAGGAGTCTCTGTATATCCCGTTTTCAAAAACACCAAGTCTGGGATTGGGACTTACCAGATTGATGCGTGAGCTTAAGATTCAGGAAACAGTGTTTGAATTGCTTACCCAACAGTACGAGCAGGCAAAGATATCAGAGGCAAGAGATACCCCATCAGTGCAGATATTGGATAAGGCTGTGCCTTCAGCAAAAAAGTGTAAGCCAAAGATTCGGACAAATATGATGATTGCCGGGACATTAAGCCTGTTTATTGGGGTGTTTATGGCCTTCTTTCTGGAGTATTTGAAGAGGATAAAGAGTAGCACAGGCATCCCTGCTTGTGAGAATTAAAGTAGCATAGGCATCTTTGCCTGTGAGAATTAACACAGGCAGTGATGCCTATGCTACCAAAGGAGCAAGTAAATGGTAGACATTAGACCATTCAAGGGTTTTGCTTATAACCCAAAAAAGGTAAATCTTTCATCAGTAGTATCACCCCCCTATGATGTTATCTCTCCTGATCAACAAGAGATTTATTATAATCAGAATGAGCATAATATCGTTCGGGTTATCCTGGGTAAGGAGTATCTGGATGATAGTCGTATCAATAACAAGTATACCCGGGCAAGAAATTATATCGATAAATGGATACAGGAAGGGGCAATTCAACAAGCTGATAGCAAAGGTATCTATGTGTATCGGCAAACATTTTCTGTTAATGATAAAACCCATGCTATTACCGGAATTGTTACCCTTGTCCGGCTTGAAGAGATGGATAAGGGCAATATCCTACCCCATGAGGAAACCCTTTTTGCCCCAAAGTTAGATAGATTTAATCTCATGGATACATGCAAAGGGAATCTGGAGTTTATCTATTCCCTTTATTCAGACCAAACATGCCTGATAAATGAGATATTAACCCAAACAATTTTTTCAGATAGTCTTGTGCCCTGCCTTGATTTTAAGGATGAAAATGGAATCAATCAACAGATGTGGCAGATAACAGATGATGCAAGGATTGCTCAAATAATAGAGGTAATGAAGGATAAGCCTGTGTTTATTGCCGATGGACATCACCGATATGAGGCAACGTTTAAGCTTAAAACCGAAAGGTCAATCAGGGACCCGAAACCAGGGGATAAACCGTATAATTATATCATGATGTTGCTGGTGGATATGAATGATGAAGGGTTGATGATACTGCCAACATATCGGCTTATTAAGGGCATACAGGACACCTCACCCGAGCTGCTTTTGGAGCAATTGAAAGAATTGAAAGACTCGTTTGATATAAGCCAATCTTTAAGGGATGAGATGTTTGAAGCAATTGAAAATGAGCAATATAGCTTTGGGATGTATCTCCGAGGTAATTTTTATCTATTAAGGTTAAAACAAGGGGTTGCTGATGAACAGTTATTGCTCGGTAAGTCTAAAGAATATCAATCATTGGATGTGGTTGTTCTGCATTCGTTGGTGATTAATAAGCTGCCTGGTGATTGCCTGGATGAGGGCAATATTGCTTATGTAAAGGATAAGGAAGCAGCGATTGCCTCTGTAGATACAGGGGAATATCAATTGGCTCTGTTTCTTGCTCCGGCAAAATTGTCTCAATTAAAAACATTATCATTAAATCACGAAAAAATGCCGCAAAAGTCAACATATTTTTGGCCAAAGCCGGTGAGTGGGTTGTTGTTGTATTTATGGGAATAGGATTGAATACAAAGGGCACAGAGGTGTAAAAATGCTTGCATTGAAAGAGCGTTATGTAACAGATGAAGGCGGGCATCGGATGGGTGTTTTGCTGGATATGAAATCATATCGTAAAATATTGGAAGAGATTGAAGAATTGGAGTCTATAAGGGCTTATGATTCAGCAAAAGCCTCTGGTGATGTGTCTATTCCGTTTGAACAGGCTGTTTCTGAAATTGATCGGAACCGATGGTAAACTATAGTGTTTCTATTTTAAGGCATGCCCAGAAAGAATTGGCACAGTTGCCTGATGCAGCATATAAAATAAGTTCGTGATACTCGATGTTCAAGTTTTTACTGGTGACCAAGACAAAGGCACCAGGGCACCGTGAGAAACTGATATTTGATGAAAAAAGGATTGCGACCGACTGGTGCACT
>JASEHA010000277.1 GCA_030018795.1 bacterium | reverse complement strand
AGTAGTACACAATAAGAGACATGAAAGACGATGCAATCATTTTTTCATCGAATCCTACCTTCTCTCCTCCTTGTCTTGGTCACCAGAAAAAACTTGAACATCGAGTATTACAAATATATTGAAAAAAGGATTGACGCAAAGGAGAGAATATGCTAAACTATTATCGTTTTGACTTTGCTTAAATAACCAGAGTAGAGATGCCAGTAACACAAGCATCCTGCTTGTGGTTTATAATACTCAAACTGGAAAGCTTGAATTACATTGTGCAATGGAGGATAAGATAAGATATTGTTATGAAAAAGGATACATTTGGTCTTATTATAGCTACGGTTTTCGCAGTCTGTTTTTCAATAGTGATATTTAGTGTTGCCTTGAAGTATCTTCAACAGAAAATGGAGGAAAAATCTATACCAGCCATATGTGGTAAAAAGATACCGCCTCTGGAAAAAGATGTTCCTGTGCCAAAGGTGCTGAAATTACCAGCCTTTATCCCTAAAAAACAGATAGCCCCAGAAAAAGAGGTTTCAAAAAAGATTGGAGAGGCACAGAAGTTAACCTTGCCTATTCCCTCATCCCATATTCAGGTTATATCACCAATATCTGAGCAACTGGCAACGGCAACGGCAACGGTTACGAAAACTATCGCAAAGATAGCTATTATCTTAGATGATGGAGGCTACGCTACTGGTGGATTTGTTAGTAAATTATGGAAGATAAAGGAACCGCTGACCATAAGTATTATTCCTGGGATAATATGTTCAAAGGAAGTAGCTGAGGTATCACATCGATGCGGGTTTGAGGTCATGCTTCATATGCCTATGGAATATTGTGAAAACTCAAAGATGACAAATGAAGATATCCTTTGCCTGGCAGACAGAAAAAATGACTCACCGTATAAATGGGCACTGTTATCTGGTATGTCTGAAAAAGAGGTGCAGAGGCAATTGGAAGGGGCAATCAATGATATCCCCTATCTTAAGGGGATAAACAATCATATGGGTTCCAGAGCAACCGCAGATGCAAGGCTTATGTCTTTATGTATGGATAAACTTAAAGGAAAAGGGCTTTACTTTGTTGACAGTGTAACTGCTCCCAAAACCGTGGCGTATAAGATGGCTAAGGAATATGGTATCAATGCTGCCAGAAGAAACATATTTTTAGATAATGTAAATAATATTCCGTATGTCAGACAGCAGATGTATCTGTTGATTGCTGCTGCAAAAAAGAATGGTACTGCTATTGGAATTGGTCATATTACAAAGGCATCAACCGTAGCTGTTCTCAGTGAGATGGTGCCTGCGTTACGGGCTCAGGGGATAGAGGTGGTGCCAGCCTCAGAATTGGTGCATTGATTGTAACACAAGCATCCCTGCTTGTAGCTTGTACTACTGCTCAAGCTGGAAGCTTGGATTATATTCTGGCTTCTCAATCCTTCTTTGGTAGGTAGTTATGTCGATCCAAGCTTTTTTCCAAATATGGCAGGCTGAACAAAGAATAAGTTCCAAAAAATCACATGGTTGTAACGGCTGCTTCCTTGGACTGCTTATTTTATTCTTAAGCCCATTTCTTGCTGCCATCGGGATAGCATTTTGTTGTTATTATGCGGTTTATATTGAACCAAACTGGGTTAGGGTGCAGAGGGTGGTAATTGATCAGCCAGAATTGGCTAAAGAATTGTCAGGGGTAAAGATTGTTCAGCTTTCTGATATTCATACCATTGATCGGGTACGAAAGCTTGAAAATAGAATGGTGGAGGTTACCAATGCCTTAGAGCCTGATATCATCCTTATTACCGGTGATTTTATCACCAAAAGGGAAGGATTTGAGCCATGTATGGAAGCCATCTCAAAGCTAAAGGCAAGGATTGGTATCTGGGGTATTCTGGGGAATTGTGATACATCTGTGAGTAAATATCAGTGGAAACAGGGAGGTAAACAAGCAGGAATGACCATGCTTATTGATGAAAGAACAAGCATAGATATGGCTGATGGCAAGCGATTATGGCTGCTTGGTCTTAATAATGGACATAATAGTAATGATCCATATCTTAGAAGGCTTATACGAGGGATTAAGAGTGATGATGCAGTCATTCTGATGGATCATGACCCGTCAAATATTGAAATTGATAGCATGTTTGATATTGACCTTGTTCTTTCAGGGGATACTCATGGCGGGCAATGTGGTCTTAGATGGATACGGCAGTTTTATGGATGGAAGTCTAAATACCTGTCTGGATTATATAAGGTCAAGGATACATACCTTTATGTCAATCAAGGGCTTGGCTGGCATCATAAGCCTGTCAGGTTTTTGTGCTGGCCAGAGGTAACACTGATAACCTTTGTGTCTGACGGTCATGGTACAAGGATAAAAGAGCCAGAGGAAGCAGATGAAGAGTATCGTCTATCAAGATTACAGATATTTCTGAAAGGTATCTGGAAAGGAATAGATACAACAAAAGTAAGCAAGATTGTTCGTCAGGAGGATATGCGGGAATGATGGAGATTGCTATCAAGGGATTTGTTGAGATGTCCATGCTTGATTGGGAGGGCAAAATAGTCTCTACCCTGTATCTTCCATATTGTAACCTCCGGTGTCCATATTGTCATAACTCAGGGCTGGTGCTCAATCCAGAGCAGTACTCTACCATTCCAGTTGAAATAGCAATGGATTATTTTGTAAGGCGTAAGGACTGGATTGACGGTGTTTGTCTATCTGGCGGTGAGCCGTGCATGTATGAGGATTTACCTGATTTTATCCGAAGACTTCGAAATATTGGTATCAAGATAAAGCTGGATACCAATGGCAGCTTTCCTGATATGCTGCAAAGACTAATAGACGAAAAGCTGATTGATTACATCGCTATGGACATCAAGTCACCATTAGATACCAGAGCATACACTCAAGCATCAGGGGTAAAGGATGAGGGTATGGTGGAAAGGATACGAAAAAGCATTAAGATTATCATGGATTCAAGGATTGACTATGAATTTCGGACAACAATTGTGCCAACACTGCATACTAAGGAGACACTTGCAGCTATGGCAGAATCAATAAAGGGTGCAAAAAAATATGTTCTGCAAGCCTTTGTGCCCAACAATACACTTGACCCTGAATATCTGAAGATAACGACATATACAGATGAGCAGATGCAAGGGATACAGCAGGCTGTTTTACCATATGTTCAGAGGTGTCTGTTGCGAGGGGCTTGAAAAGAATATTATGATACTCGATGTTCAAGTTTTTACTGATTGCAACGTCTTTCATGTCTCTTATTGTGTACTACTTGATGCATTCAATT
>JASEHA010000276.1 GCA_030018795.1 bacterium | reverse complement strand
CGAATAAGAAAAATCACAATTTATGCCAGTGGTGAGTATAATTTCAACACCTTTCCGCAAAGTTTGCCTGTATGCTTTCCATAAGAGACAACTATCTGCCCATTCAGGATAACATAATCAATACCTGTTGGATAGCTTAAGGGTGATTCATAGGTTGCTGTGCTGCTTATAGCTGCTGGATCCAAGACTACTATATCTGCAAAATACCCTTCTTTTATCTGACCACGTTCAGAGATATTAAGTGTTTTTGCAGGCAAAAGTGTCATCTTCTAAACAGCCTCCTCTATGCTTAAAATCTTTTTTTCTCGTACATAATAACTCAATATCTGAGGAAATGTTCCAAACCCTCTCGGATGAACCATGTCTTGCGATAAAACTCCATAGGTTGCTCGTGAAGAAGCATCTGAACCAATCATTACATAAGGCTTCTTCAGAATTTGCTGTAGATTATCCTCACTCATACTAAAAAATATTGCCTCTGTTTTGCACTCTTCACTTATAAGAAAGTCTAATAATCGTTCAATCTTGCCCTGTATCAGTTCAGATACCCTTTTGCCTATCCAGCCCTTATTTGCCTTGTTCCAGACTGAGGCGATCATAACCGTATTCCAATCTCTCAAATGTTCGTCAGATAGCTGTGAAATCACCATATCTCGTATTTTTGTATCCTTGAGCCGTTCCATCTCCTTGTCTGTCCCACCCTCATACATCCATGAAGGGAGAACTGCATCCAACCCAGTAGCCCCTGCGGTATAGGGGTATCTATCTGCAGTAACATCAGGATAATTATCAAGTTTATTGAAAACATCCTGCAATTTGGACCAATTTTTCTCACCAGAGGTTTTGAGATGAGAGATATGGACATGAACACCACTCTTTCTGCCTATGGTCAATGTCTCATCAATTGCCTCTAATAGCTGACTACCCTCGCTTCGCATGTGGGTGGTATAAATACCATCAAATTCATATACAACCTTGCATAACTCTATTAATTCATCCATAGATGTAAAACAACCCGGCGGATAGATAAGCCCGGAAGACATCCCAGAGCATCCAGCCTTAAGGGCATCCTTAAGGCTGGATTTCATCTTTGACAATTGAACATCTGTAGGAGCACTATCTGCATAACCCATCACAGATGTACGGATATTACCCTGTCCGGCAAGGGCAACAATATTTATCCCAATACCCGTGTCCTTAAGAAGGCTGAAGTAATCAGACATGGATTTCCATTTGCATGTAAAACCAAAATCATGACAAATCTCCTGTCCACGATTAAATGCCTCTTCATATCGCGGTGCAGCAGACATACCACAATTGCCAATTATCTCAGTAGTTACACCCTGCCTTATCTTGCTCTCAGAATATGGGTTAGCCAGAATAGTAAAATCAGAATGACTGTGCATATCTATAAAGCCAGGGCAAACTATTCTATCAGCAGCATCAATTACCATCAATGCCGAAGGGTCATCTATTATCCCTATGCAATCAATCCTTTCTCCCTTGATCCCTATGTCAGCCCTGTATCCTGGAGAGTTTGTTCCATCAATAATTGTACTGTTTTTGATTAGCAAATCATTCATCTTACTATTTTTACATCCACTCCCTTGTCTGCATTGTAGATAGGAAAACACTTATAGCCCTTGACCCAATCTTGATGCACGGCAAATTCTTTTTGATGCCATAAAAATACCCAGGGTGCATCATTATGGATAATAGTCTCAACCTGCTGATAAATCTTAAGCCTTTTCTTTTCATCCGATGTTGTTTGAGCTTCATGTATCAATTTATCCACATTTTTATTTCTATATTGAGCACGATTTCCACCAGCACCAAAGTTTTCCGAATGAAACAATGGAGCAAGAAAGTTTTCCGCATCTGGATAATCTGCTATCCATGCAAGATAAAAGGCATCACACTTCCCCTGATTAATCATCTCTTTTAAGGCACTCCACTCAATCTGAATAATCTCTGCTGTAATGCCAGCATTCTTTAGTTGTGATTGTATTACCTCTGTAACATTTAACACCTCTCTGCTCGGCTTTTGATATATTTTCAGACTTAAAGACTGACATCCGGCATCTTTTAACAATTCTTTAGCCTTCTGTGGATTATATTCATAAGCAGACAGTTTGCGATTATATCCTGACAGTATAGGTGGAATAGAACCATGAGAAAGAACCCCTTGATTTTGTAAGACTGTCTCTAAGATTGCCTTTTTATCTATGGCATAATTCAAAGCCTTACGAACCCTGGTATCATCAAATGGTTTCCTCTGGCAATTTATACCAAGATAATAGGCATTCAACCCTACCTGACCTACAATATTTTTCTTCCATTTAGCTGAGGATGTAAACCTTTCAAACTCAGTCATAGGCAGCCCCATGGCATCAAGCGTCCCGGACTCAAACTCAGCCATAGCGGTAATATCCTCAGGAATTACTCGGTATTCAATGCCATTTATCTCCGGCTTTTTATCAAAATATTCTGTATTCTTTTTTAGAATAAGCATATCATCATGCACCCATTCAGTCAGTAAAAATGGGCCTGACCCTACTACATGCTCAGAAAAATCCTCGCCCCATTTTTCTACCTCTTCTTTAGGAACAACATACCCTGCAGGCATAGCCAGAAATCCTAAAAACGGAGAGAATGGTTTTGTGAGAATAATCTGTAAGGTATATTTATCCTTGACCACAAACCCTTCAACATTTTTATCTGCTCTATTTGCAATCTCATCTGCACCCAATACATCCTTAAATACCCATCTTCGTGGTGACTTTGTCTCTGATAAAAGTATTCGCTGAAATGAATACTTGAAGTCATTTGCATCCACTAATCGGCCATTAGTAAATTTTACATCCTTTCGAAGGTAAAAAGTGTATGTTTTGCCATCATGAGAGACATCCCATTTCATGGCAACATCACCTACTATCTTCATCTCATCCCCATATTTCACTAATCCATTAAATATCTTAGCACCTACTATGCCGCCAACTACATCTACCATTAAAGCTGGGTCAAGGGTAGTTGGGTCAGATGAAAGCCTCAGATGCAGCGTATTAGTATCCCTTTGTGTGGCACAACCTGATAAAAGAATAGTCATCAGAATTACAATATATTTTGTCATACCTAACCTCCATAGTAAAAATATAGTATTGCTCTGCACTGACCCATTATGTCAGGAGTTCCCTGCCTACAGTCTAAAGACTTACAAGTGAGTAGTGAGTGATAGGAATAAGTGAAGTGAGTAAAAGTGAGTAGTGTTGTGTCAACCATCAATTGTTGTAAATAGGGGCAGG
>JASEHA010000275.1 GCA_030018795.1 bacterium | reverse complement strand
TATTGTTTGCCTTAGGCATTTTAGATTGTAGGCACTTGCCGATTTCAGGATGAAAGACGTTGCAATCGTTTTTATCGAATCCTACTTGCTCGCCTTCTCGCCTACTTGCTTGGTCACCAGAAAAAGCTTGAACATCGAGTAATAGCCGTTAGCTGGAGGACAAGCTGATAGCTTACAATGTATGCAGCTAACCGCTAACTGCTAACTGCTCAATAATCCCTGCGGCAAGAAGCGGGATCATCAATTCATGGTGACCAATAAAAGAATATCCAGAGCCGCCGGCAAGGACAGGTCTGGTGACTATATTTGTAAGTGGTCGATAGTGATTGTTCATGTCCATATTAGCTGTGGTAAAATCTTTGACATCATGCCCTAAGTTCCGGCAGACATTAAGAGCTTTCAGAAAAACCTCAGGCAGGATAACTGAAGAGCCAATATTTACAAATACCCCTCCATTTCCCATATCCTTGATTTGATTAGCCAGCAGGCGAAAATCAATCATACTTGCCTCACCAATAGCTGCTCCAGAGGCAGACGGGTGTTGATGGATGATATCTGTTCCAATGGCAACATGTACGGTTACTGGGATCTCCATCTTAAAGGCAGAGGCTAAGATACTGTAGTCTTGATAGTGTGCTTGCAGGCTGCATATCCTTTCACCAACGCTTCTGCCAATTCCCCACCCCTTTGCTGCACCAGAAATAATTGCCCCATTAATCTCTTCAGCAGTTTCTCTTGCCATTCCAAATGAACCATCTGTCAGGCTGGAAGCAACATCCTCTGAGGTTGTTCCAACAATTGCTGTCTCAAAATCATGAATTATCCCTGCTCCATTAAGGGCAACAGTAGTTATCACCCCTTTTTTCATCAGATCAATAATAATAGGGGAAAGCCCACACTTGATTACATGTGCACCCATGCCAAAGATTACAGGCTTTTTAGCATGATAGGCAGAGACAATGGCATTTATCAAGGCAGGAAAATCTTTGCCCTTTAATATGCCTGGCAATTTATCAATGAATGCAGAAAATCCATCCCCTTTAACATGCGGTGTGGCAAATTTACTTGTCTCAACCTTAGAAACCCGACTTTTCAGGGAATAGGTTTTTATGGCAGATAGTGATATTGGTTCCATCTTCCTTCCTAACTTTTCACTCTTCACTTTTCCCAAGCATATCCACAGCTGCCCTCAGCCCCAACAAATAGGAATCTTTGCCAAATCCTGTTATCTGCCCCACAGCTACTGCGGCAATAAAGGATTTTTGTCTGAATTCCTCTCTTTTGTGGATATTAGAGATATGCACCTCAATGGTTGGGATATTAACCCCGGAGATAGCATCAGCGATAGCGATGCTGGTATGGGTATATGCCCCGGGATTTATGATAATGGCATCAAAGTCAGTGTTACTGCCTCTTGCCTGGGATATTTTATCTATAATTGCACCCTCATGGTTTGATTGAAAACATTCAACCTCTACCCCTAACACCTGTCCTGTTTCTTTCAAGCTATTATCTATCTCTTTCATGGTTACTGAGCCGTATATCCCTGGCTCTCTGGTTCCAAGAAGATTCAAATTTGGTCCATGAATAACTAATATCCTCATTTATTCCTTTTGCTCCTTTAAGACATCTATAATTATTTGCGGGCTTAAATCCTCAACCATCATGACATGTCCAATTTTTTCTGGCAATATGAATCTTATGTGCTGAGAGGACACTCTTTTTTTATCCAGAGACATAGCTTGTAAGAGGTCATTTGGTGATAAATCCTTAAATCTTACTGGCAATCCTGCCATCTGAAGAAGGGTTGTCAATCGAGTTACATCTTTTCTTGGGAACATCCCCAATCTGGCAGCAATCTTTGCTGCTGCTGCCATGCCGATACTAATTGCCTCTCCGTGGCGAAAAATCTGATAAGATGTTTGCGACTCTATGGCATGTCCTATGGTATGGCCAAAGTTTAATATTGCCCGTAAGCCCATTTCCAGTTCATCAGATTCAACTACCTCTGCCTTTATCTTGCACGATGAAGCGATGATATGAACCATTGCCGATGTTTCCAAACGTTCAATCTGTTGGATATTTTTTTCTAAATATTCAAAGAGATCTGCATCCTTAATCATGCCATACTTTATTACCTCAGCCAGTCCTGACTTAATCTCCCTTAATGATAAGGTCTTTAACACATCTGGATCAATAATAACCGTTTGCGGCTGCCAGAAGGAACCAACCATATTTTTTGCTGTTGTCAGATTTACTCCGGTCTTTCCGCCAACACTGCTATCTACCTGAGCCAGCAGGGTGGTTGGTATCTGGACAAAAGGAATACCACGCATAAATGTAGCTGCCACAAATCCGACTATATCCCCTATTACCCCTCCACCCAAGGCAATAAGGGTTGTTTTTCTATGGCTATGCATCTCCACCAATTTATCATAAAGATAGGCAACTGTCTTGAGATTTTTATATTCTTCTCCATCTGGTATTTCAATTACCCTTGTTTCAAAGCCTGTCTCCTTGAGCTGAGTGACAAGAATATCTGTGTAAAAATATCCTATCTTAGGGTTAGTAATGATCACAACATCATGCCCAATTCCTGCTTCTGTCAGAATATTTCCGGCATCTTTTAGTAAACCAGCATCAATATGGATAGGATAGCTTCTTTCTTCTAAATTAACCTTGATATTCATGAACAACCTCTTCTGATCCTTACATCTCTTCATGAGTAATAAACTGGATATTTAGTTTATTACAGCTCTTCTTCGCCTCTTCGTTTATATCCACAGCCACAAGGAGCACCTTTGGAGACTTTCCTGTTATTTGTGTATAAAACTTAGCCTTTCGAGACAAAACAGTCACATCTGCTGAACCAGCCGATGACTTTATCTCACCAAGATACTCTACACCATTCTTTATCAAAAAGTCTATTTGGATATCCTGAGGGTATCCAAAGACAATTCCATCTTTATCATGTATCCTCCATTCTTCTATCTCGTCTACATCCAGATGTTTTGTCAATAACTCCTTTAATGTATTTCTGATAGCAGACTCAGCAAATATCCCCCACCTTGCCCCAAGTGTATCTAGTTTTATGGTCAATCTGTCAATTTTCATATCCAGATTCTTTACTGATTTGTCAACCTTTGAATCCAATTCTGTTATCGCCTGTCCATGAGCATCGACCTTTGTGTCCAGATGGTCAAACTTTGTATCCAGACTATCGACCTTTGCATCCAGATGGTCAAACTTTGTATCCAACTCCTTTATTGCCTGTCCATGGTCATCGACCTTTGCATCCAGATGGTCAAACTTTG
>JASEHA010000274.1 GCA_030018795.1 bacterium | reverse complement strand
GAATTTCGTGGATAATGCGATAAAGCTGTAGCATATTTCAACCGCACAGGTCGAATTTTTTTCAAAAAAAGCAATTTTTTTTCTCTGCCAATCAAATCCTTGGCTTTGACTGGATACCAATGAGACAATGCTCTTTTTACATGAGGCATTATGAGACAGTTGGCTTTATCGAATATTCAGTGAGGTTGCAATTTTTGTTGACATAGAATGTAAATTGGGGTATAATATTTCTTGCCAGATAGATAGGCTGAAGGCTGTTAGGTTATAATCCATTTCTACCTAACAGCCTTCAGCCTAAACAACCTGTTTCTATAGGATAACATATGACCATACTTACATATCTGCTTATCTTTATCATTGGATCCATGCTTGGCAGTTTTTTTAATGTTTGCATTTATCGGCTGCCGCGAGGGGAAGGGCTGCTGTTTCCAGGGTCACACTGCCCACTTTGTAATATGCCTATAAAGCCATGGGAAAATATCCCCATCTTGAGCTATATCTTGCTCCGAGGCAGGTGCAGCCATTGCCAGGGGAAAATATCTGGCAGATACATTCTGGTAGAATTTATCTGCGGGCTTTTATATCTTGGATTATACTTGAGATTTGGGCTGGGGATTGACTTCTTCTGCTTTCTCTTCTTTATCTCTGTGCTTGTCATCATCACCTTTACTGACCTTGAGCACTTCCTTATTCTGGACAGGGTTACATATCCTGCAATGATTATTGGATTGATAGCCTGCCTGATAAGAAAGGATTTGATTAATGGTATACTTGGGCTATTGGTTGGGGCAGGGATTATCTATCTGATTGTAATTATTTCTGCTATTATTCTCAAAATGATAAACCATCCCTGCAAGGATGAGGGCGGCATGGGGCTTGGCGATGTGAAGCTGGCTGGGGTGATGGGTGTGTTTCTTGGCTGGAAATTTGTGTTGGTGTCCATGTTCCTGTCCTGCCTCTTTGGCTCAATCGTTGGAATGATTCTTATCCTTTCAGGGCTAAAGAAGCGGACAGACTACATCCCCTTTGGCCCATACCTTGCCATGGGATCACTGGTGACAGTGTTATGGGGTGAAAAGATATTGGGGTGGTATCTCCGATTGCTTGTATAGAGTAACACAAGCATCCTGCTTGCAAAAGGTCATGGCATAAAAATGAAAAAAAACAAACGAGTTAAGCCATCACAAACACAACCAACTACGGCTAAAGGCGTTGCCCTGGCTAACATCCTTTTCCCAAATGAGCAGGTTATCCCATCATACCTTTCTCCATTCCAGATAACATGCGGCATTGCTGTTCTCCTGGCAACATTCTTTGTCTACCTCAAAACCCTTTATCCAACCATTGGCTTGCTTGACAGTGGGGATATGGTTTCCTCTGCATACAACCTTGGCATCCCGCATCCACCCGGGTATCCGCTTTATTGCCTGCTTGGAAAGCTCTGGCTATTGATTATCCCTTTTGGCAATATTGCCTTTAAGATGAACATCTTCTCCAGTCTGGCTGCATCCATTGCCTGCATGATGGTTTACTTCATTGTGCTCAAAGTAGTACCTGCTAAGACCAAGATAGCTTGTTTGCCAGCAATAGCTGCCGCAGGCATGCTTGCCTTTGCCGCCACATTCTGGAAACAGGCAGTTATTGCCGAAAAATATACCTTGAATGCTGCTTTTGCTACCACTCTTATCCTTATCCTGCTCAAATGGCAGGAAAATGCAGCTGGTAAACAAAAGAAACTACTATCTCATAGCTATCTCTTTTTATTTGCCTTATCTCTGGGTTTTTCCTTTACCCATCACCTTCAAAGCATATTTCTTATACCTGCAGGCATATACCTTATCATGGCTGTTAATTGGAGGATAACCCCACGGCTCGGCTGGATTACATACCTCAAGATAGCATTACTCTTCCTCCTGCCATTATTACTTTACCTTTATCTGCCTATTCGTGCCTCAATTAACCCCTTAACAAACTGGGGTGATCCTGATACATGGGAGAAGTTTATCAATCATATTACCGCAAAGCAGTATGGCTATTACTTTACCTCATCACCAATTAAACTCATAGAGCATCTCTGGACACACCTTACCAGCTTTTTCCCGGTTCAATTTACATGGTGGCTTTTATGGCTTGGTATTGCTGGCTGTATCTTTCTCTGGAAAACATCCAGAAGGACAGCCATTTTCCTGTGCTTGATTGTAGCCACAGACATCCTTCATTCAATCCGATATGACATTCTAAATATCGATGATTATTACATCCCATCCTTTGCCATATTTGCTGTCTGGATAGGGGTAGCTGTTGTGCATATCTGTAACTGGACAGCTAAATTTTACTGCCAGTTACCATTAATATTGACCTGTATCAGTGTGAGCCTGCCTATTATCCCATTTTGCAGCCATTACCATCAGCAGGACAAATCCAGGCACTACTTTGCCTATGATTCTGCTGTAAATACCCTTAATATGTTCAAGGACAGGGCAGTTATGTTCTGTGCCAGTGATGATATTGGTTTCCCTGCGTGGTATCTTTTATATGTGGAGAAGATGAAGCCTGAGACAATAATCATTGACAAGGCATTCCTGCAATACCCATGGTATACAGAATTATTAAAGCAAAAGTACCCGGATGAGTTTGCCTTTTCCATGAGTCAAACAGGGTATTCTACCACACTGGATGATTATACCCTGAACTTTATTCGGGCTAATATCCAGCGACATGCTATCTATTTAGAATATCAGCAGCAGTTAGAGACAGAATTTTCCCTTGTCCCTGCGGGTGTCTTCTGTCAAATAATGCCTAAGATAACTCAAGAAGAGCTGAAAAATATATTGAGCCAGATGAATATGAATTTTAATCTTCGCGGGGTAAGGGATGAATCTATCTACAAGGATTGGCGGACAGCTGTTATCTTTAAAAACTATGGAGCAGCCTATTCTCAAGCAGGGAGCTTTTGTGGTAATGTAAATATGTATGCCCAAGCAGAGAAATGGTTCCAAAAGGCATTGGAGCTGAACCCGGATGGGGCAGATACCTACCTTGGACTTGGATTGGTGATGGAGCATACAAACAGGGTTAATGATGCTAAAAAGCTGTATCAAAAGGCATTGAAGATAAAACCGGATGATCCTCAAATTCAGGAGAGATTGCGGGCTGTGCAATGATAGGATTCAGCACAGAGGCTGACTCATGACAATGGGTTGCAAATTTTTCTTGACTCAAATAGCCTGGACATGATATACTTTTCCAAAGAATTTAGGAAATTCATAGACTATATATGCAATCCAATAAAGAAATTGACATTTATAGTAGCCCAGGATTCTATCC
>JASEHA010000273.1 GCA_030018795.1 bacterium | reverse complement strand
ATTGGCTCAGGTCCGATAATCATCAGTCAGGCTTGTGAGTTTGATTATTCGGGCACGCAGGCATGTAAGGCATTAAGAGAGGATGGATACTTTGTTATCCTGGTCAATTCAAACCCAGCCACTATTATGACTGACCCTCAAACCGCAGACCGGATATATATTGAACCAATTACCCCGGAGATAGTGGCTAAAATCATTGAGATTGAAAGACCTGATGCCATCCTGCCTACACTTGGCGGACAAACAGGGCTGAATATAGCCATAAAACTGTTTGAGATGGGTGTATTGGATAAGTACCATGTTGAGATGATTGGGGCAAACTATCAGGCAATAAGAAAGGCAGAGGATAGAAGCCAGTTTAAGGAAGCTATGATCAGGATTGGGCTTGATGTGCCCAAAAGCGGGCTGGCATATAATATGGATGACAGCCGCAGGATAGCTAAAGAATTGGGATTTCCATTGATTATCAGGGCAAGCCTTACCCTTGGCGGGACAGGCGGCGGTATTGCCTATAATATAGAAGAGTTTGAGCAGATAGCCGCTCTTGGGCTTGAGTCAAGCCCTATTTCAGAGATATTGATTGAGGAATCAATCATTGGCTGGAAAGAGTATGAGCTTGAGGTTATGCGTGACCTCAAGGATAACGTAGTTATCATCTGCTCCATAGAAAATCTTGACCCAATGGGCGTTCACACAGGCGACTCCATTACCGTTGCCCCGTCTCAAACCCTGTCAGATAAGGAATATCAATTGATGCGTGATGCTGCTATCAAGGTTATTCGTGAAATAGGTGTGGAAACCGGCGGTTCAAACGTTCAGTTTGCCTTAAACCCTGAAACTGGTCGGATGGTGGTCATTGAGATTAACCCGCGTGTCTCAAGAAGCTCTGCCTTAGCCTCGAAAGCAACCGGCTTCCCTATTGCTAAAATAGCAGCAAAATTAGCCGTTGGTTATACACTTGATGAGATACCCAACGATATTACCCGCCAGACCCCAGCCTCATTTGAGCCAACCATTGACTATTGTGTGATTAAGATACCAAGGTTTACCTTTGAAAAATTCCCTGGTGTAGAAGACGTTCTTGGAATATCCATGAAATCCGTTGGTGAGGCAATGGCTATTGGCCGAACGTTTAAGGAAGCACTCCAGAAGGGGTTGCGATCCCTTGAGATTGGAAGATTTGGGCTTGGTGCTGATGGTAAGGATGTTCAGAAGGATATTGAGGAGATAAAGAGGAATATTAGCATTCCTAATTCACTCAGGATATTTTATCTCCGTGAGGCATTATTGGCTAGTATGAGCATGGATGAGATACATGAGATTACCAAAATAGATAAGTGGTTTTTGCATAATATTAAGCAGCTTGTAGACATGGAGCAGGAAATCAGGGCTCAAGGGTCAGGGATCAGCAGTGAAACTATTAAAAAGGCGAAGCAGTATGGCTTTTCTGACAGGCAATTGGCACATCTTTTGAATTCAGATGAGGAGGCTGTGCGAAAGCTGCGTAAGGGATATGGGATTGAGGCTGTCTTTAATCTTGTTGATACCTGTGCCGCAGAGTTTGAGGCATATACACCATATTATTATTCTACCTATGAAACAGAGGATGAGACACGTTCAAGCAATAAGAAAAAGGTGATCATACTTGGCGGCGGGCCAAATCGAATTGGGCAGGGGATTGAGTTTGATTATTGCTGCTGTCAGGCATCCTTTGCCTTAAAGGAAGAGGGTTATGAAAGCATTATGGTGAACTGCAACCCGGAAACCGTTTCTACAGATTATGACACCTCAGACAGGCTCTACTTTGAACCCATGACACGAGAGGATATTTTAAACATTGTTGACCGTGAGAAACCAGAGGGGGTAATTATCCAACTGGGTGGGCAAACACCATTAAATCTGGCTATTCCCTTAGAAAAGGCAGGGGTAAGGATACTTGGCACATCAACCGATGCCGTAGACAGGGCTGAGGATAGGGAACGGTTCAAGCTACTGCTTCAGAAGCTGGGATTAAAACAATCACCCAATGGAACCGCTGTTATTATAGAGAATGCAAAAAAAATAGCCCAGGAAATAGGTTATCCGATAATTGTCCGTCCATCGTATGTTCTGGGCGGCAGGGCAATGGAAATAGTTTATGATGAACATGATCTGGAAAAGTATATGAGAAATGCTGTTTTTGTATCCCCTGACAGGCCTGTGCTGATTGACAAGTTCTTAGAGGATGCGATTGAGGTTGATGTTGATGCCATAGCAGATGGGGATGTAGTGATTATTGGCGGGATTATGGAGCATATTGAATTTGCTGGCGTGCATTCGGGTGATTCTGCCTGTGTTCTGCCACCGCATACACTTAGCTCATCTATTATCCAGGGGATTAAAGAAAACACCTATGCCATAGCAAAAGAGCTTGGGGTGATTGGTTTACTTAATATCCAGTATGCTGTCCAGGGAAATGAAATCTTTGTTTTAGAGGTTAATCCCAGGGCATCTCGAACAGTTCCCTTTGTCTCAAAGGCAATCGGTGTTTCATTGGCAAGATTGGCGGCTAAGGTTATGCTTGGCAAGAAGCTTAAAGAGCTTGGCTTTAACAAAGAGATAGCGACGCAGCATGTAGCCGTAAAAGAAGCTGTCTTTCCCTTTACCCGATTCCATGGGGTTGACCCTGTGCTCGGACCTGAGATGAAATCAACCGGAGAGGTGATGGGTATAGATATAAGCTTTGGCAAGGCATTTGCCAAATCTCAGGTAGCTGCAAGTCAACACCTGCCTACAAAGGGAACAATCTTTATCTCGGTCAAGGATAAGGATAAACCAGTAATCCTTCCTGCGGTACAACGGTTTATTGAATTAGGATTTAAACTGATTGGTACTGAGGGAACGGTAAAATATTACAAAGATCATGGCATCCCTATGGATAGTATCTTTAAGGTGGGTGAGGGAAGGCCTGATATTGTGGATATGATCAAGAATAATGAGATTAGCCTGCTCATCAATACCCCATCTGGCAAAAAACCAAGAACAGATGAGACAACAATTCGTAGCCATGCCTATCTTCATGGCATACCTATTATTACCATTGCACAGGGTGTTCTGGCTGCGGTTGATGGTATCGCTGCCCTGAAAGAAGGTTCGCTACAGATAAAATCCATTCAGGAGTATCATCAGGAGATTGGTGGGAAATAAGAAAAGTTGATGGGGAATCACTATCATTTGCTACTACGAACACCTCAAGGGAATCTTTCAAGGGCTATGCAATGGTTGTAAACATCGTATGGGGTTTATTACAATAAGAGGCATGATAGTACTTGTCTGTGAAATATGGTAAACCATCGATACAA
>JASEHA010000272.1 GCA_030018795.1 bacterium | reverse complement strand
AGGCAATAACTGACTCTTGAATAGCTGGGTCAACTATCCTGCTTTCAAAATCCTGGCCTATCTCTTGCCACAGTTTATTGACTGTCAGTGGATTCAGGCTATAGTTCAAGGTAATCTGTATCTGAACAGTCTGCAGATCCTTGCTAGCGGCACTGGCACTACATTCGCGCTTGCGCACCTTGATATCTACCAAAACAACCTTTTCCATCAGAGGAATTCTAAAATTCAATCCCTCGTTCTTTATGGTCTCCTGCACTGCACCAAACCTTGTTACCACGCCACGTTCACCAGGCCCTACCAAGACGAAAGGATTAAGGGCAAGAACAAGTATAAGAAGCATAAGCACCCATGTCCCAATCTTTACCAAAGTCATTGTCCCTTTTAAGTCATTCATTGTTTTTTACCTCCTGTATAGAGAATACCATATTAAAGGAATTGCGTAAACTGTTTACTTCTTTTTACGCCCTCACTCTACGCTTTTTTGGCAACAGTGGAACTAAACAACGTAAAGCTTTATTCACAGATTCCGAGTTTGGGAAATACGCTCGGATGTCTGGTTCTAAAACAACTGCACCTTCTTTTGGCATCACATCCTTAGTGACAATAGTACCATCCGCCTTATGAATAGTGATAGTATATCCAGCCTGCATGGCTCTGTAATGCTTGCCACGCACTCCGCCTGTAAAATCATATTCGGTACGCATATTATTCTCCTCCTCTTGTAGTATTTTAGTCATTACCTTCTTCATAAAGTTTCTGCTCTGATAAGGTTGCCTTACGGCAATTGATAATGCGTATTTTTGTGCCACGTTCGGTATAAACCACTACCAGTACACGGCCACTTTCAGAACTACCAATGTCAATATATCGTTGTTCATCAACCGAGTGATCAGGATCAGGTATCGTGATTGAAAAGGGGTCAATGAAAACTGTTGTAGCTTCATCAAAACTGACTCCGTGTTTTTTGAGATTTGCTTCGGCTTTCTTTTCGTCCCACTCAAATTTCAGTTTCATTGTGACCTCTTTAAACCATAGTGTATCGTTATCAAGAAGGTAAATCTAACGATTGAGCTCTACTGCCGCCAACAGGATGCACAACGAAACTTTAGAAAACTGCTAAACTTTAATGGGGCACAGAACTTTGAAAAAACCACCACGCTGTTGGGGCGGTCAGGACAAGCGTTGGTTAGGCAATTTATTTTTACACCAAGGAAATTTAAGCTATTTTTCCTCAAAGTCCTTCATGGCCCTGTTTACTGACTTACCCTCAATTTTCACATTAGCCACAGATCGATTATATCTATCACGGGCCTTTGTATCAATCGCTACCTCTTGTCCTTGAATTAGACTCTGCAAAGCCTTTTTAGCTTGGCTATATCCTGGCTGACCTTTTTCTGGAGTATCAACATTCGCTATGCGAACTGGATGTTTTCTTCTATCAGTCATGAATGTATCGCCATCAATAACTTTTGTTACTTTTTCTTTTCGTGCCATTTTTATTCCTCCTCTTTAATTTAGTTTTTTGCTTAATGTCATCAGTTCAGTGGTATGAAATTTTAATGTCCTATTTCGATTTCATGTAAATTCCTATTTTTCGCTACCTTAAATAAAGATTGCTTTTTTGTTTTGAGTGAGGCTTCTATTTTAAGATATTACCCCTTTTTTTATGGCGAAAAATAGGGATGGTTTATTTCCCATTTTCCTCACTTTAGTTTTGTCTAATTTAGGTCAAATTTGAGCTAAATTGGGACGGTTCATTTTCGAACAATTTCCCCTGAATTCTTTTGTCAAATATTTTGGAGTGCATCGTCCATGACGATGCATGCATTGACACGGTCAATGCACTCCATATTTATCAATATGCAAGCTTTCACACTAAAGTGAACCATCCCGCTAAATTCTATCTTTATTCTAATCTCACTCAAAGGGTGCGGAAAATGGGAAATTGGTGACTTCTACCATCAATTTATCACCACCACTTATTTCACATGGATACCAGTGACCATTGGCATTTTTAGCATGAATCGCAACAGGAAGGAGATCATAAGAACTAAGAGTTTTCCCAGCCCATTGAGCTTGCACTTCCGATACAAGATTTACATTGTATATGCGGACAACTATCAACAATAGACAGGTTACGATTATCAATAAAAAAATGTTTGTTAATTTTCTGCTTTCCATATTTCACCTCCTTTTTTTATATGCATAACGATAGAGCTCACCTGTTGCCAACAGGATACACAGCGAAACTTTGGAAAACTGCTAAACTTTAATGGGGCATAGAACTTTGAAAAAACCACCATGCTGTTGGCGGTCAGGTGCAGCGACTTGTTAGACATTTATGCTTCATTTGTGATAATGATACCGGCAAGAGATAATAACAAGCCCTGTCTCAGAAACATCATATACAAGCCGATGTTCAGAGTTTATCTTTCTTGACCAATAACCTGACAACTCTGCTTTCAAGGGTTCGGGTTTACCCAAACCTCCAAATGGACTTCTTTTGGTATCTCTAATAAGCTCATTGATTCTCTTTAGGAGCTTGCGGTCATTCTCTTGAAACCAGAGATAATCTTCCCAAGCCAATTCAGTGAAAACTAATTTCATATCTTGATCTCTCGTTCTATAGTCTTTCCTTCCTTGACTTGAGCAATAGACTTTCGTAAGTGTTCAGCGTTAGCAGGATTAGATAGCAAATAAAGAGTTTCTTGCCATGAGTTGAATTCATCAAGTGACATCAATACTGCTTTTTCGTCCTTATCGCTGCAAATAATGGCTGGTTCTGCATTTGATATTACTTGTTCCATGAGATTGTCTAATTCTCGTTTAGCCTGATTTACAGTTATGGCATTCATAGAAATCACCTCCTATAGTTAAATTAACCTTACTTTATGTCTAACGACTGAGCTCACCCGCAAGCGGGGGGAGGATTAGAACTAAACTTCAATAGGGCACAGAACTTTGAAAAAACCACCTGCTGTTGGCAGTCAGGACAAGCGTTGGTTAGGCAAAAGATTCGAGAAAAGGGTTGCGTCCCCTTTCCTTCACGCCGTCAGCTGCAGCGATTTGTTAGATGTTTATGCTTTAACACAAGGGTAAAAGTGGTTTTTCGGGAGACTTTGGATTTGGCACAAGTCTTTTTTCTAAAGGAGAAATATGCCAATCCATCTCTTCCAATGGCACTGCACCCAACAAAGGCTGTGTCCCTCGTGGCAACTCAATCACTTCCCCACAACATGTTCGACCTTGTACCTCTATCTCAGCTACTCCCATTACCCGATATTCATGTTCACCACCATCAGCAGTATATACTCGAATCTTTCGAACTTCAACCAATTTCAACCTT
>JASEHA010000271.1 GCA_030018795.1 bacterium | reverse complement strand
TCATCTATCCGACAATTGAGAGTTGACACGACAGTAGGTTAAAAAACTTGAACATCGAGTATAAATTATCTCTCTGTGCCTCTGTGGTGATTAAATATGGAGTAACCATGAAAGGATTAATTCAAGTCTATACCGGTGACGGTAAGGGTAAGACGACTGCGGCAGTTGGGCTGGCCATAAGGGCAAGGGCACACAACCTTCGGGTCGGCTATATCTACTTCCATAAAGAGCCGGAAAGGCGAGGGGACACTGAACATAGGGTTTTAACAGGGCTTGGAGTGGACATCTTCGGCTTTGCCAAAAAACATCCACATTTTTTCAAAGGTGTTACTGCTGATGAGATACGGCAAGAATGCCTTGAGGGCTTGCAATTTATTAAAAGTGTGTATCAAGAAGACAGGTATGACCTGCTCATATTGGATGAGATAAACATTTCCATGCGTGATGGGTTTTTGAAGGAAGAAGAGGTGCTGGAGATATTAAAGGCTAAGCCAGATGGTCTGGAATTGGTGCTGACTGGCAGGGGTGCAACACAAGGAATAATTGATTGTGCAGACATGGTTAGTGAGATAAAAGCAGTGAAGCATCCTTATGATATGGGAATTCAGCACAGGAAAGGGATTGAGTATTAGTGCTTGACAAAACAAAAAAAATGGTATATACTCAATGTTCAGGTAGAGACAAGGCATTGCCTTGTCTCTACCTTATTCCCTGCCTGGCAGAGATAGGGAAAAATTCTAAAATTCTATTCATATGGAGACATAATGAGATGCCTTCTTACCATCCTTTCATTAATAACCTTGCTGTCGTATATCCCTCTTGCATATGCTCAACATGGTGAGCATGGAGGGGGACACTCTGGCAGTAGTGAAGCAGTATCGCATGAAAAGCATGGAAAACATGGAAAACATGAGACACATGCAGAGCATGGAAAGTCAGCAGAGCCAGAGTTCTGGAAAGAGGATGCTCATCAAAAGCCGGAAATATCTCATTATAACGGATATGACAGTCTCAAAGAAAACGCTCGTGCCTATTTAAAACAAGGGATTAATCTTCATAACTATCTACGGTTTTTAGAAGCCATTCCTTTTTACAAAAAGGCTATTGAATTAAATCCAGAAATGCTTAATGCCTGGTACTGGATGGGGAAAAGCTATTATCAGGCAGGGGTGATGGATCAAGCCTTTTCTGCATGGCGATATGCTATGACACTTGGCGAGATGGATAAAAATGAGGAGATTAATAAACGAATTAAGGCATATTACCTTGAGAAGGAGGTATTGCCAGCATCTTATGAACACCTTGCCTCCTTATCAGAAGATGCACGAAATACACGAAATACACGAAATACACGAAATACACCAAATAATGTTTGCTTTAGTAATCCCACTGGAATAGCATCTGACCAGAGTGGCTATGTGTATCTTGCCAATTATTCAGGCAGGATACTAAAATTCTCACCAACCTTTAACCTTATGGCACAGATAGGGACAAAAGGGAAGGGTGAACAAAATTTGTGGCAGCCATACGGTATCTGTGTTGACAAAAACTATAATATCTGGGTAACAGATAAGGCATTGCATAAGGTGGTAAAGTTCTCTCCTAAAGGAGAATTTTTGCTGCAAATTGGGCATCAGGGATATAAAACCGGTGAGTTTTCATCACCAGAGTCAATTGCTGCTGATTCTAAAGGAAATATTTTTGTGGCTGATGCTGCAAATTCAAGGGTGCAAAAGTTTGACAGGAATGGCAAATTTATTGCCTGTATTGGCCGTCTTGGTCATGGAAATGCTGGGCTATATCATCCAAGGGCAGTATTGGTTGATAGGAAGGATTATGTCTGGGTGGCTGATTCCTGGAAGAAAAGCTTATTCAAGTTTGATGAACTTGGCGAGATAAAAGAGGTTATCCCTATACCGCAAAATCAGAAACCATTAGCCTTAAGCCCTGGAAATGCAGATAATAGAGATACTGACTATTGTTTCTATCTTACTACGGCTGAGGGCAATGTCTTAAGATTTTTTCCTTCTAATAATGAATGGAAAAGGGTTGAGATAAAGGACAAGGAAGAACGAAACTCACAGTATGGTATTACTATAACCCATTATGGATATCTGTATGTATCTGACTTTAATACTAACTCTGTAGAATCCTTTGTTCCGTCACTGGCTAAACAACTTGATATTAATGTAGACATAGAACGGGTAGATACTAGCCGTTTTCCTTTGGTAACACATCAGGTCTCTATTACTACCACAAGGGATAAGATACCATTTGTCGGGCTTAAGGGCTGTAACTTCAAGGTTGGCGAGGATAAATTAGTCATGAATCCTGTTGGGGTTAAACAGATTATAAGGGATGCTGAGCATCTCAGTATCAGCTTTGTCGTCGATGATTGCAGCCAAATGTATCCCTTTAAGCAGCGGCTGAAAAGGATGTTTGCCATATTTTCAGAAAGGATGAAATCAGGGGTGGATGAGGTATCAGTACTTGGTGTCAATAAAAAAGAATCTGAAGAGATACAACCATTTACCTTTTCTAAGACAAGTATCAAAAAGGTAAGCAATAACCTTTCCCTCAAAGAAGAGCATTCAGATGAGGCGGTGTATGAGGGAATCATTGATTGTGTTGACCGTGTCTTAAGGAAAAATGTAAGAAAAGCGATTGTGGTTGTTACCCCTGGTCATGATGGAGAGGTAGGCAGTCTCTATAAACGGTGTAAATATTTTTGTATAAATAACTCTATTCCCATATTTATCGTTGACCTTCGGGCTGAGGGTGTGAGTGTCCTCTTGAAACAGATGGCACTTGATACAGGGGGCAGGTATTATATCCTGAATGATTATTTTCAAGGGAAGCAGTTAAGGCATGACATCGACGAAAAGTCCCACAGGCAGGTTAAATACCTGCTTACCTACAAGGCTGAGGCCCGTAACTATAAATGGGATAATTCCTGGGTCAAAACCGTGATTATGGCCGGGTATAAGGATATGAGCGGCAGGGATATGAGTGGATATTTTATCCCTGAGGGACAGGGCTCTAATGGTACCTACTTTAAGATGAGGGCTGAAAAGTATAGTGAGTGGAAGGATAAACAAGCAGCAGAAAAGCTGGAGGCTCGCAAGGCGTGGGAAGAAAGGTTGATGAAACAGGAAAGCGGTGAGGCTGCCAAGGAAAAGGAAGAGGCTGCCAAGGAAAAAGAAGCCAAGAAGCCTGAACCCAAGAAGCATGGGGGAGGCGGCGGCCATGGAGGCGGTGGTGGCCATGGTGGCGGTAAACATGGCGGCGGGCATTAAGCTGGATAGGTCAGATAAGCCTTTATACTGTCGATGTTCAAGTTTTTAACCTACGATTCTTTTAG
>JASEHA010000270.1 GCA_030018795.1 bacterium | reverse complement strand
TATTGTTTGCATTAGGCATTTTAGATTGTAGGCACTTGCCGATTTCAGGATGAAAGCATAGGAGAAAATACAACATGCAATTCTTTCACGGCATAACAGACAGTTTTAACTATGCTATTGCTGGTGTAATCCATGGGTTAAAGACACAGAGAAACATGCAGATTCATGTGGTTGCAGCTGTTATTGTTCTTATTGCCAGTTTGTCCCTTAATCTTAGCCGCCTGGAGCTGGTAGCCCTGTTCTTTGCCATTTCATTGGTATTGATAAGCGAGATGTTTAATACAGCTGTTGAGACTATGGTAGATTTGATTACTGATTCTCATCACCCATTAGCTGGCACAGCAAAGGATATTGGTGCTGGTGCAGTTTTAATTGCAACAGTAAATGCTTTGGCCATAGGATATCTTATCTTGTATCAACGATTTAGTATGAATAATGGCTTTTTACCTGCTACTCCGCCGATAATCCATATCACCTTTGCCAGTCTGGCATTGGTTATTATTATGGTTATTGCTATTAAGGCTGGATATGGATGGCATACATTCTTAAGGGGTGGGATGCCTTCCGGACATACGGCTGTGGCTGCCTCTATCTGGGTTTCAACAACATTTATCAGTCAGGATGTCTCAGTCTCCCTGCTGGTATTTATTGTAACTGTATTAATTGCCCATAGCCGTATTAAGGCAAGAATACACTCTACCTTAGAGGTGCTTGTCGGAGCCTTTATTGGCAGCGGACTGACATTGGTAATATTCCTTATGTGCAGGTGAGGAGGGGTTGATTAACTGTTAGCAGTTAGCTAACAGCTAAAAAAAGATGTTAACCATAGAAATAATTAGTTTAATCCTATTACTAAGTGCTTCTGCGTTCTTTTCCTGTTCAGAGGCAGCCCTGTTTTCTTTGGACAGAATAAAGGTAAAACAGATGCCGCAAGGTGCATGTATCCCGCAATTACTCAAGGAACCGCATCGATTACTATCTGTTTTGCTTTCAGGGACAACCCTTGTCAATATTGCTGCCTCTGCATTGGGAACCGTGATAGCCATAGATATTTGTCAAAGGATAGGGATAAGCAAGGCAATTGGCACAGGTTTTGCTATTGTTATCATGACCATCCTGATTCTTTTCTTAGGTGAGATACTGCCTATTGTTATGGGTGCAACAAAGGGTGAGAAAATAGCCCCATGGATAGCCTATCCGGTAAGAATCTTTTACCTTCTCTCTACGCCGTTTCAGGTATTAATTGTGGGAATAACAGGCATAGTTGTGAGATTAATAGAAAAACACCCTTATTTTAAGAAGGATATAAAGGAAAGAGAGATTGTTACTGAAGAAGAATTGAAAACCATGGTTGAGGTTGGGGAAAAAGAGGGTGTGCTGGATGAACAGGAAAGAAGGATTATCCATAGTATCTTTGAGTTTGGTGATATTATGGTCAAAGAGGTCATGATTCCAAAAGATAAGGTTACTTGTATTGCTCTAAATGACTCATGGGAAACAATAGTCAAGGCAATAATTGACCATTCAAGGGTGCCTGTATTTAAGAATACAACAGATAACATTTCCCTTCCTATTGGCATACTTTATGCTAAGGATGTTATTGAGGTGCTCCAAAATGAATCCAATATCAATCAGGGGATAATCTTGAAATTGCTCAGGATCCCTTATTATGTTTCAGGGTCCATGATGGTCAATGAATTATTAAAGGAATTTCAACATAAAAAACTCCAGATAGCCATAGTAAGGGATGCAGCAAATAAGATGACAGGTATTGTGAGTATGAAGGATTTGTTGGAAGAGATTGTAGGAGAGATTCATGAGGAATCGCCATGCAGGATGGAGGCATGATGGAGATCTGGGCAGGCTTGCTGTTGGTTCTTGTCTGTATAGTTATTGCCGGATTTTCTTCTGGAACAGAGATTGGATTTCTTTCTATTAATAAGGTCAGGCTTAAAAACCTGGCTGAAAAGGGTAATATCCGTGCCCTCATTGCTACAGAGATACTCGCTGACCTTCCCAGGTTTTTAACCGGGATGCTGGTAGGAATTAATATCTCTATTATTATTGCCTCCTGTATAACGACATATTTGTTTGAAAGATGGGCAGTTCAGGCAGAATTAGGGTTGACCGTTATTGTCCTTTTAATTGGAGAAATAACTCCCAAAACCATATTTCGTCATCATAGCACCAAGCTGATATTAAGCCTTATATATCTGATAAGGGCATGGTATAATCTTCTTGGTCCAGTAGTAAACCTGATTGTTTTGCTCCTTGGACCTATAATCAAGGGTGAAAAAAATGGACCGCTTTTAACCAGAAAGGATTTCCAATTCCTTATAGAAGAGTGTGAAGAACAGGGGACAATAGAAGAAGAAGCAGAGAAAATGATTGGTGATGTGCTGGAGCTTTCAGAGACAAGGGTAAAAGAGGTAATGACCCCGCGCACAGATATGATCTGTGTGCCGGCTGAGGCAAGTATGAATGAAATATTGACGGCATTCAGCCAGTACCATTGTTCAAGAATCCCTGTCTATGATGAAACAATTGATAATATTATTGGTATCCTTTATATCAAGGATCTGCTTAATTTCTGGGGAAAGGCAGATGCGTGGATTTCGGCTGTAGATTTAATCAGATTTCCATACTTTATTCCAGCGACAAAAAGGGTTGATGACCTGCTTGAGGAGTTTCAAGAGAAAAGGATACAGATAGCCATTGTTGTTGATGAATATGGCGGAACAGATGGACTGGTAACACTGGAGGATGTGTTAGAGGAAATAGTTGGTGAAATCCATGATGAATATGAAACAGAAGAACATCTTATTAAACAAAAAGATGAAAATGTATTCCTGATTGACGGCTATGCGGGTATTGAAATGATAAACGAGACCGTGGGGATAGAGCTTCCTGAAGGGGATTTTGAGACCATTTCTGGATTTATCATGGAACACCTTGGTCGAATTCCACTGGCAGGTGAGTCGTTTACCTATAAAAATCTGGAGATAACCATTGTCGAGGCAACGGAAAAGACTATCAGAAAGGCTTTGTTAGCAGTTAGCCGTTAGTTATTAGCTGATTGCTTTTACTGGATGTTCAAGTTTTAAGCAAGAGGAAGTAGGATTCGATGAAAAAATGATGGCAATGCCTCTTATGTCTCTTATTGTGTCCTACTTGATGCATTCAATTCGTAATGGGAGAGGGTAAGGCATGATGAAAAAGGCTGATATTTGTTGATTCCGAATTGTTTTAAGGGGAGTAGTTAGGAGGAAATTGTCGAACAAGAGGGCGAAAAGGCGAAAAGGCGAGAAAAATAGCGACCTGTGCGGTTGAAATATGCTACAGTTTTATCGCATTATCCACGAAATTCAC
>JASEHA010000026.1:12857-15288 GCA_030018795.1 bacterium | reverse complement strand
TTCAATTCGTAATGTGGAGGATTGAGTGAAACTTCGTTTCACCCATCTATTTTTGGCTATCGTAGGTTAAAAACTTGAACATCGACTATTTATTAATTAATATAATAGTAGTGTCGTGTCAACCATTCATTGCATGTCCTAAGAAAATAATTCGTGAATTTCACGGTATATATAGATTTCAGATCTCGTTGCATTAACATTGAATAAGAAAGAATAACTTGTTTAGTACAAGGGGTTATAATGTTTAGAGGATAACTATATTTTTAAAGTTGTTACTGTACATTGTAATGTGTTGTGTTTTTTCGCAATTTATTGGCGAAGAGGCGAAGAAATATTCCTTCCGAGAAAATACATGGCTATACGCCTATGAAATATAATAACTTCAGTCGTTAGGATACAATCATTATTATTTAACATGAAAAAATATGGGTGAGTAGTGTGCGATAGTATCTCTGACAGCTGTGCTTGATTTGTTTGCATAAGGCATTCATTTTTTTAGCAGTCAACTGGAAGATGAGCGAAGTCGAAATGCGGTCGCTGAGCGGAGTCGAAACAAAAGAGGAATTCATTAAATGAGTGCCTTATTTGTAGATTCAACCAGTTGTTTTGCTACTAAAGTAAATAAAAGAGCACAAAATGATAAAAAAGATAAGAAAGCACTTGACAAAAGCAAAAATATGTGGTATTCTTTATCCAAGAGGGAAAACCTTTCGCAGATAATTGCTACTGTCGTGTCAACCCTTCAGTGTCGCATAGAGATGATATAATTGTAGGATGGGTGTTAACCCATCTATTCGACAATTGAGAGTTGACACGACACTAGAGGAGAAAAAAACTTTTAAAGAAGGAGGTGAATTCTTATGGAAAAAGAGGAATTGGTTTTATCAAGCAACTTGACTCTGGAGGAGGTTGAAAAGCAGTATATTATGAAGACGCTGCAGGAGAATAATTGGAACAAAAGCAAAAGCTCCAGAATATTGGGAATAGATAGAACTACTTTACACCTTAAACTCAAAAGATATGGTGTCAAAAAGGAGAATTAATGTTGCTTTTAATACAAGGAGTCTTATTTTTAGATAAGACTCCTTGTGTGTTTTTAAGGTAACTCGCATCTTCCAGCTTGAGTATTGTAAACTATAATTAACACAGGCAGGATGCTTGTGTTACATCAGTTTAGTTTTTTACTCTTTACTTTTAATTATGCACTGGTCAAAATTTTGCTTGATTTTTGAGATGATTTCGTGTATAATTCAATTCAAGTATTTGATTGTACAAATCAATATTTGTTTTTATGTGGGAAAGGAGAAGGAATCATGGCAAACGGTAACTCTCGTGAATATGTAGTTATTATTGGTGGAGGACGACGAGGGGCAGCTATTCTTGAGACATTAAAGGGTGATGAAGAGGTAAAGATTGTTGGTGTGCTTGATGTAAATGAAGATACCCCTGGAATAAAATTAGCAAAAAGATTGAATATCCCTACAGATGTTGACTTTGTCGGGTTTATTAAAAAGAGGAAGAGGATAGATGTTGTCTTTAATGCTACAGGTGAACGATATATTGATGAAAAGATCAAACAGCTAAGACCAGAGATTGAGATTATCAGCGGATTGAGCCTTAAACTTGTTTGGGGATTGATTGCAGAAAGGGAAAAGGCTATTGCTCTTCAGAGAGATCTTTATCGAAATACCATAGGCATCCTGACCTCTAAAATGGAGAGTAAAAATGTCTGGGCACATGGACATCCAGAAAAGGTTACAGAATATGCTACACTTACCGGACAAAGGATGGGCTTGCTTCCAAAGGAGTTGGAAATCATTAAGTGTGCCGGTATTCTGCATGATGTAGGTAAACTGGGGATAAATGACGAAATTCTCTTGAAAACCGAACGGCTTACGCAAGAAGAGTATCAAATCATTAAAGAACACCCTGTTGAAAGCGAATCTATCGTTAAATCTATGGAATTTTTATACACTGTCCTGGCTGCTATCAGGCATCATCATGAACGATATGATGGGATGGGTTATCCTGATGGATTAAAGGGGGAGGGGGTTCCTTTAATTGCCAGAATATTGGCTGTGGCAGATTCTTTTTGTGCCATGACATCACATCGGCCATATTGTCGGGAAAAAACTATGGATGAGGTTCTTGAGGAGATAAAACGATGCTCTGGCACACAATTTGACCCTGAGGTAGTTAAGGTATTTGAGAATATTATCAAGGAAAGGTTTTTTGAGTCAGATATCAAATAAATACGAATATTTATCCTGCATAAGACGGTGTGTTTTACTTAACCTCGATGTTTCCAAGTTTTTACTGGTGACCGAGCAAGAAAGTAGGATTCGATGGAAAATGGTTGCAACGTCTTTCATGCCTCTTATTGTGTACTACTTGATGCGTTCAATTCATAATGTGGAGGATTGAGTGAAAC
>JASEHA010000026.1:0-12849 GCA_030018795.1 bacterium | reverse complement strand
ACTGGTTGCAACGTCTTTCATGTCTCTTATTGTGTACTACTTGATGCGTTCAATTCGTAATGTGGAGGATTGAGTGAAACTTCGTTTCACTCATCTATTTTTGACTGAAGAAATCGTAGGTTAAAAAACTTGAACATCGAGTAAAAAGCATTTTTACAGATAAAGAAGCTATCGTTGAGATTGAGATGGAAGAATGCATTCAGGTTTTATGAATACCTCCAGCCTTACCTAAAGGTCTCAAAGCCTATTGAGGAAAAACCTATTGTTGCCTTTGATGCAGGGGCAGTAAGAGAGATTATGGAAGATGGCTCAAGCGGTATCCTGGTTCCATTAGGGAATATACCAGCACTGGCAGAAGCTATTACCTCTTTCTTGAATGACAGTGCCAGGTGCAACAGATTTGGTGCAAGAGGCAGAGAGATTGTAGAAGAGAAATTCAGTATAGATGTCGCTATAGCAAAGACTGAAGAGAGAAGAGATTTGTGCAGAATGCTTGCGAGGTTAGAGAAAATCATGTTGATTCCCGATGCTAAGAAAATATTGCTTATAAGATAACTTTGTTGATTTAATGGGTTTTTGTGGAAGTGGCACACTAAATATTGTATTTAGCATAAAGTATGCAACCACATGTAGTATATGTAGAACACTAAAAAGTACTAAATCAACAGGATTATTAATGCCTGAGAGTCAAACAATTCATCAGGGATAAACAAAGGGCATGTCCTCCCCCCAAAAAAAGCATAAACATTTAATCGCTGAATATGATGATGAGGGCAAGACATGGGAAAAGGTTAAAGGTGAGTATATGCTTCAGATGGAATTGTTAAAAACAGAGGGGAACTAATAATAATGTATATAAAAGAAATTTGTAATAAAACAATTATGGCAGGGCTTATTATATTTGCTGCATCTATTACCTCATCTGTCTCCGGTCAGGCTATTGGATTAGTGATAGCAGCATTGGCATGGATACTGAGAATGGTTGTAGAGAGAAGGCTTGAATTCAAGGGGATTCCTCTGAATTTTCCCATATTAGCGATTACAGCAGCATTTGTTATATCTGCTGTAGTATCCACTTATCCATTTTATAGCCTTGACAGATTGGATGTAATGCTTAGAATAATCATATACTATGTGATTATCAATGGGATTAAAGATATAAAACAGGTTGATAGGTTAGTCCTTATATTATTTGTGATAGCTGTTGTTGAGGGGATATTAGGATGTTCTCAATACTTTCTTGATACCTATCCTAGACCTCGCGGAACATTAGGAGGTCCTCATGCCTTTGCAGGATGTCTTGAAGTAGTTTTTCCTATTATTTTTAGCTATGCATTTTTTGGAAATGCTTCATATCAGCAAAAAATAATCTTGTTCATAGGTACTCTTATTATTTTTCTTGCCATAATCTTTTCATCTACTCGTGGTGCATGGATTGGGATTTATGCAGCAGTAATCGTGATGGCAATCCTGAGGGATAAAAGGTTATTGTTTGTTGTGTTGATTGCTACTATTTTAGTGCCGTTGATGTTCCCTGAAAAAATCATTAATCGTGCTAAAACCATATTTATTGTGTCCTCTGATGTAGGAAATGTGAGCAGAGTATATCAATGGAAGGGGGCATTAGAGATTATCAAGGATTATCCGCTGTTAGGCACAGGTCCAAATACCTTTCAAGTATTCTATTTCCAAAAGTATATCCAGCCTGATATGCCAGAGCGAGAGGGTACGTATTGTCATAATATCTTTCTGAATACTGCTGCTGAACAGGGGCTGTTGGGAATTGCAGCACTTCTATGGCTTTTAACAGCCGGCTTTTTAATAGGGCTTAAAACATTTAAGGCTACACGAGATGCTAAACAAATAAATGTTTTAAGCCTGGGGCTGTTGGGTTCTCTTGTAACTATTGTGGTTCATGGAATGGTGGATTGTCTTCTGCTGCATGAACATGGATACCTTTTGTGGTTTGTGCTTGGGATAATGGTTGTGGTGCAGCGGGAAAGTCTTAAGGAACATGTGGATTAGACCTGATACAAAGTAGGTGAATATTAAATGTGCGGAATCTGTGGTAAACTCACATTTGCACAAAAAAAGGTAGACTCTTCACTAATTAGTGCGATGGTAAAAAAACTTAGCCATCGTGGTCCTGATGATACAGGTGTTTATATAAATAAGGAAAAAAATATCGGGCTTGGTCATGCAAGACTCAGCATAATTGATCTTTCCCAGAATGCCCATCAACCAATGTCCAATGAAGACGAAACGATCTGGATAGTTTTTAATGGAGAGATATATAATTTTATTGAATTAAGGGAAGAGCTTGTAAAAAATGGACACAGGTTTGTATCTCAAACGGATTCTGAGGTAATTATTCACCTATATGAAGATATGGGCATTGATTGCCTTGCAAAGCTTCGTGGGATGTTTGCCTTTGCTATCTGGGATGAAATAAATCAGAGGCTTTTTCTTGCTCGTGACAGGGCTGGCAAAAAACCGCTTGTTTATGCGAAACCAAATAATAGCTTTGTGTTTGCTTCAGAGAGTAAGGCATTGTTAAAAGATGCTGATGTAGGTGCAGAACCAAATTTAGATGCTATTAATGATTACCTGACCTATGGTTATATCCCTTCTCCTGCTACCAGCTTTAAGGGAATATATAAACTGCCGCCAGCTCATTGGATGACTGTAGATAGCAGAGAAAATATTCATGTTGAAAGATACTGGAAATTAAATTTTTATCCCAAATTTTCCATGTCAGAGGAAGAATATAGTCAAGAGATTATCAATCAGCTAAAAGAGGCAACCAGATTGCGTATGATAAGCGATGTGCCTCTTGGTGCATTTTTAAGTGGTGGAATAGATTCAAGTGCTGTGGTAGCCATGATGAGCGAGCTTTCTTCTCAGCCAGTGAAAACCTTTTCCATAGGGTTTAAAGAGAAACGATATGATGAGACAAGATACGCAAAAATGGTGGCAGAACGTTTTGGTACAGAGCATACGGAAATAGTTGTTTCCCCTGATCTATCGATCCTTCCTCAGATTGTTTATAACTATAATGAACCATTTTTCGACTCATCAGCCATCCCAAGTTTCTATGTTTCAGCGGCTACAAGGAATCATGTTACAGTAGCTCTTAATGGTGATGGAGGAGATGAGTGTTTTGCTGGCTATCAGAGATATAAGGCCTTTTTTTTAGCCGAATACCTAAAGATACCACATTTTTTACGAACAAAACTTTGCAGAGTTGGTGATTTGTTTCCTGATGGAGAATATAAAAGTTTGAACAGAAAGATAAAAAAGATGCTTGAAGTAATTGGTAAAGAGGGCTGGCAAAGGTATTTGTATATGATGAAGATTTTTTCTTCACAAGAAAAGGAAGGGCTGTATACTCAAAAAATGAAAGACTCTCTAAAGCAGGGCATCTATGCTTCTGAGTCTTTGATGAAGGAGCTGTTTGATAGTGGAAGCAGTCTTAATGGAATTGACCGCCTTCTGTATATAGATATACATTCTTATCTTTCGGAAGATTTGCTTGTTAAGATGGATATAGCCTCTATGTCGGTCTCATTAGAGACTCGTTCACCATTTCTAGATCACAGATTAATGGAATTTGCCGCAAAAATACCATCTCATCTTAAACTGAGAAGATTCACTACTAAGATGATTTTAAAAAAAGCTCTTCGTCAGTACCTGCCTGATGAGATATTATATCGTCAGAAAATGGGGTTTGATGTGCCATTAGATTGCTGGTTCAGACATGAGCTAAAGGAAACTGTAAGAGAAAACCTGCTGGGAAATCGAATAGCTCAACGCAATCTTTTGAACCCTGCTGTTGTGCGTCAAATAGTAGAACAACACCTCCAGGGGAAACGAAATCATGCGCAGAAGATTTATAGTCTCCTTATGTTAGAGTTCTGGTATCGGATATTTATTGATGGAGAAAAGATATGCGAGAAATTAGATTGATGTTTCTGATAACCAGTACATACACTGGAGGGGCAGAAAAGATTCTTTGGGAGATTATAAAACGGCTTAAAGACAAAAACTTTGCAATCAAGATTTGCAGTCTAAAACCCAAGGGAGAATATGCCGATAAAATAGAGAAGATGGGAATAGAGGTCAGCAGTCTTAATATTCGGACTTTTCCCGGATTCAGAAAGCTCTTTAGTCTGATAAAAGAAATATCAAGTTTTAAGCCAGATATCCTGCATTGTTTTCTTTACAAGGCAATTCAGGCAGGAAGGGTTACAGGAAGATTAGCTGGAGTAAAACATATTCTATCTTCTCCTCGAACAAATTACCGAACCAAAAATGTTGTCTTTTTAAAGACAGATAGATTCCTAAAACGGTTTGATTCATCTGCTATATGCGAATCCTTGTCTACCAGGGATTTTTTAATTACTCATCTGGGATATCAGCCTGATAAGGCAATAACAATCCCCAATGGAATAGATGTTGAGGAGTGGAAATTTTCTGAGGAATTGAGAAAGAAGATACGCAAGGAAATGGAGATTGATGATGAGATAAAAGTGATTGGATTTGCAGGAAGAATAGATAGGCAAAAGGGATTAGAGTATCTTCTTGATGCTTCCCTGGAAATAATCAAGGAGCGAAAAGGTAAGGTAAGGTTTTTGATAGTTGGAGAAGGGAATCAACTGGATAGCCTAAAAAAAATGGCTGATAAAATGGGTATCTCTGAATTCTATATTTTTACAGGGTTTCGCAACGATATAAAAGCAACCCTTTCAGCAATGGATATATTTGCATTCCCTTCACTCCTGGAAGGAATGCCAAATGTGGTTCTTGAAGCTATGGCCTGTGAAAGACCGGTTATTGGTACGGAAATAGATGGCACAAAAGAAATAATTGATAATAATTATACAGGGATACTTATTCCTCCAGCTAATTCAGAGATTATTCAAAAGGAGATTCTTCGTCTACTGGATGATGAAGATAAGGCTGCGAAAATAGGGAAAGCTGCCAGGAAAAAGATGGAAGAAAAATTTAGTATAGATGCGATGGTTGAGAGATATATAGAGTTTTATCTTTCATTAGCAAGTAGAGGATGATATGCATAACTTAGTTGCCTTGTTTTACAAACAGATATTTCAGGAGGAAATGGGTCAAAGAGCTGCCAGCTTCTTTAAGAACTTTTCATTAGTGGCAGCTGGGACTGGAGTGGCTACGATTCTTACATTTACCTTTAATATTTTTGCAGGCAGGATATTGGGCCCTGGTGAATATGGGGAATTCTCCCTTGTCCAATCCGTAGCTATGTTTCTGTGTATTCCAATGGCTTTAGGTTTACATACCACCATCGTAAAATATACCAGTGAAGACGAAAACAAGGAAAGGCAATCACTAATAATCTCGACTGGATATATTTTTATAGCTTTCCTTACAATTGTTTCTATTATTATGTATGTTGTTTTTTCATCCTATCTGTCAAATATATTTTCTACATCTAAGGAATTATTTTTTCTGTCACTCATCTTTGCCATCTTATTTACACTTTACACTGTGACCACAAATACGCTCAGAGGACTGAATAAGATGAAGGTCTATGCTATGTTTCAACCAGTATACGGTCTTATCCTGTTAACAACATTTTTTATATTTGTGTTTGTTAATTCATTATCATTTAAATCAATGGTTATTTCATCATATCTTGCTTATGGAATATGCGCTGCAGCTATTTTAATAATCTTTCTGCGTCAGTATCTTAAGTTTGATTTTCTTGACAGGTCTATGATGAAAACGCTAATTAAATACAGCCTCTTTGCTACAATTGGTGGACTTTCTTTTGCCTTTTATTCCAATGTTGATAAGATACTGATAAATAAATATATGACGGTGAAAGACGTGGGAATTTACCGGGCATATTATTTTGCCTCGATAGGTGTGGCCGTGATATTATTTAATATGTTTAATACGGTCTTCTTTCCTGTCGCTTCAAGCTATAAAGATAAAAAAGTGCTGTTTAAAAAAATAAATAGGTTTATACCTTATTTAATTCTTGCAGGGATACCGTTTGTGATTCTTTGCGAACTTATAATTATGAAATTTTATGGGCATCAATATCCTTTTAATTTAATGTGGATGCTGCTTCTGGGTGTGGCCAGTATTTGTGTGTGCGTGGATGGTATTTATGGATGGTTTTTTAATTCAATTGGCTGGCAAGGGGTGAAAATCAGCTCTTTTGCGGCAATAATTCTGGCCATTGTAAATATATTTCTGAATATCGCACTTATTCCTTTAATGGGTATTACGGGTGCAATAGTAAGTATAATTATCTCGTTTAGTATCTCTATAATTATTATTTTAGGATTTGGAAGGAAATACCTTGCCCAATAGTGAGGATATAAAAGATATGCCGATAGAACTTGATACAAAAAAATACATATTTAAAACAAAGAATATTTGGTTTAGCGATTTCCCTTTTGATGTGAAAAATTATAGTAGTGTAACATTCTATGCTTGCAAGAATAAGATTGATGCCCCGGGATTCAATTGTGAAGAATTGGCTACCATAGTGATAGACCTGACCCAGGAATTAGATGTAATCTGGAATAATATGAGTGGCTCTTCTTGCAGATATGCCATTAACAAAGCGAAAAGGGATGGAGTTGAAATCAAGTTAAATCAAAATTATGAAGAGTTTTATAAAATCTATCGTTCATTTCGGAAAAACAAGGGGCTGTTGGGTGGTTTTTTTGAGAGAGCTGAAGAAATGAAAAATTTCGGAACATTATTTGTGGCAGAGGTTGATGGAGAGATAATTGGAGGGAATCTTTATCTGGAAGATGAAAATAATATAAGATGGTTAATAGGAGCTTCAAAGCGATTGAGCGTTGAAAAAGAAAAAGCGACCTTAATTGGTAATGCTAATAGGCTCCTTATCTGGGAAGCAATAAAATATGCTAAAAAAAAGGGTATAAAAAAATTTGATATGGGTGGATATTGGACAGGAGAGGATAAGAATGATCCGAGGTACGCTCCATGCTTTTTCAAAAAGGTATTTAATGGAACGGTAGTTGCAGATTATGTTTATCAAAAGAAATCCAGGCTGTATCAGCTCGGTTGCAAGATATATCAATTAATACAACCTAACAAGGAGAAAAGACATGACTGATAAATACAGACAAGAATTTTATGACAAATACCTTTCAACCCACTTCTTACGCGCAAATAAAAACAATGCAGGCAATTCTATTCTTTTTCCACATTATGATTATAACTTTTCTGGTTTCCTCCCTGAAGATAAAAATGTCTCTATTTTAGAGATTGGGTTTGGGATGGGAACGTTTGCTGATTATTTAATTAAAAAAGGGTATTTAAATTATTCAGGAATCGATATTGGTAAAGAAGCTGTAGACTTTGTGAGAGATAATATAACAAAAAATGTTCAGATGATTGATGACCCTTTAACATTCTTAAAATCTTCAGCAAATACATTTGATCTTATTGTTATGTTTGATGTTATTGAACATATTCGAAAGGATTTGCAGTCAGAATACTTAAAAGCAATTCGTCTATCTTTGAAACCCGGGGGGATATTCCTGTTAAAAACAGAGAACATGAGTGGCTTGACAGGTCTTTATCAATCACGTATGGACTATACCCATGAATATAACTTTGTGGAAACCAGCTTGATGCAGATACTCAAGGTTAATGGATTTATTAATATCATTATCACAGCAGAGCGATGGAAAATCAGAAAATTAAAGAGTATAATCCGGTGGTTGGCACAAAAGATATGGCACTATATACTTAAAGCAATTTATACTATTGAACGACCAGGTTGCGTTAATCCGACTATATTTTCTAAAAATCTCATTGCTGTTTGCCGGAAAGAAAGCTAAGAAGGGGTAAGAAGGGAAATCAATGAATACTTGTATCTTAACCATTACCATCGATACAGAACGTGATTGTTCGCCTGACTGGAGTACCTCAAATCCACTTACATTTCGCTCTATAACTGAGGGTATCCCGGAAAAACTCCAGCCGTTATTTAATGAATATGGGGCAAAGCCTACTTATTTGTTATCCTCCGAAGTATTGGAGGACAATCTTTCGGTTCAAACACTTAAGAAGCTTGATGGTGAATATGAACTGGGGACACATCTTCATGCCGAATATATTGATCCTCAAAAAAAATTTACAACCTATGCTGGAACACTATCCTCTGATTTCCAGAGCAGTTATCAAGAAGAGATAGAGCATGCCAAGATGAAAAACCTGACGCTTTTATTTAAAGAGAAATTTGGCTATAACCCCACATCATTTCGAGCTGGAAGATTTGGAATGGGTGAGAATACTATTTGCTCTCTCGAAAAGTTGGGATATACCGTAGATACAAGCGTTACTCCACATACCTACTGGCACAACTCACCCAACCCTCGCTCTTATATTGGATTCCATGAGCAGCCCTATTTTCTGAACAATAAAAATATAAAAAAAGCAGGTAAATCTACAATCATGGAGATACCAATTACTATCTACAGGACATGGTGGGGACGTATTCCATTTATAAATCGATTCTCTCGTTTCTCATTATGGCTTCGACCATTTCAGTTTACTGTTTCACAGATGTACTCTGTGATTGATTATTACAGGAAAAAATACAGTGCCTATGATAATGTCATTCTCAATATGATGTTTCATTCCATGGAGGTAATCCCTCAGGCAAGCCCTTATCCTCAAACAGATAAAGAAGTTGCCAGTTTTCTGGCAGATATAAGAGCTGTTCTAGAGTATTGTAAGTTAAAAGGCATTCAGTTTCATACTTTATCTGAGACCTACGAGTTATGGAAGAAAAAAATTATTCAGGTAATTCCCACACTCCAAACAGGAGGGGCAGAAAAAACAGCAGTGTTTTTGACTAAAAATATAAGTATATCAGAAAAAAGAAAATCAAAAATAGTTTGTTTCTTTGGAGATGGGGGAAAATTGGAAGAGGAGTTGGATGGTTCTCAGATTATTATCTTGCCAGAGATACTTCCTGTCCGTCTGATTAAAGGCTGGTATCGCAGGTTTAAAAAAAAGCCATCTTTTTCTCAGGTATTTGATCGGACTTCGTTACAGCTAAAACCTACCCCTTTATACATGTTAAGAGAAATCATCCAGGCCATCAGGTGTTGGTGTCTTTTTAAAAGAGAGAAGCCATATGTAGTAAATATCCATCAGATTCATTGTAAATTTGCTCTGCTTGCGGCAAAAGCAGCTGGTATCCCAAGGGTTTTTTATACACACCACAATATTCTTTCGCTGCGCCATACTAAGCCTGAAATCGCCCTGCTTCCTTTTTGTCTGCGATATTGTGATAAGGTTATTGCTGTATCAAATGCAGTAAAACAAGAGTTTATTAATATTGGTATTCCATCCGAAAAGATAGAGGTTATTCATCCTCCTGTTCTAGATATTGATGAAAAAACAAAGATTAATTTTAAAAAGGCAGGCTCGCCCCTTGTACTTGGCACAGCAAGTAACTTAGGTCCGGTTAAAGGTGTTGCTTATCTCTTAGAAGCAATTCAACTTTTAAACAAACAGACTGGAGTGGATGTTGTTCTTAAGATTGCAGGTGAAAGAGGCTTAAGGGATAGTCTGGAAAGCAAATCATATGAGCTCGGGATTGATAAATATGTGGAATTTACAGGAGCTTACAAGGGAAATGAAGGGCTGGCTCGATTTATGAACCAGATTGATATTTTTGTTCTGCCTTCATTGTCTGAAAGTTGGTCTATTGTGCTGATGGAAGCTATGTTCTTTGGCAAACCGATTATTGCGTCCAATACAGGTGGAATTCCTGAACTGATTAAAAATGAGATTACTGGTATACTTATACCACCACAATCACCTCAGGATATTGCAAAAGCAGTAAAATGGTTTTTAGAAGATCTGTCCCGGATAGGAATCATGGGGGAAACAGGACATAATTATTGGGAAAAACATTTTACTAAAGAAAAAATAATTAATACTTATGAAAGTCTTTATCAATGAACTTAATCAATTGTTTGCGGTTTAATGTAACAGCTATTCAACTCGGAGGGTTACGGTGTCTCCCCAAAAAAAGATAAAAGTCCTACAGATTATTGAGTGTGGAGGTGGAGCTGCTAAGCAAGTATCCTATATCTGTAATAATCTGGACAGAACAAAGTTTGATGTTTCACTTGTTTATTCTCTAAGAGAAGACTCGCCTGACTATAAGAATACTCTGACTGGAACCAGACTTTATTATCTGCCTATGGTAAGGGAGATTTCACCAGTCAAAGACAGTATATCTTTTTTAAGGTTGATTCAACTTCTCCAAAAAGAACAGCCGGATGTGCTTCATTTGCACTCATCAAAGGCAGGATTTATTGGCCGGCTGGCAGGAAGGATGATGGGTGTACCTGTAATTATATATGCACCACGAGGGCTTGCTTTTTTAAGAAAGGATGTTTCCCCATATAGCAGATGGCTGTATTTATGGTTGGAAAAAATAGCATCTTTTGTTTCCAAAGCAACATTAATGGCTGTGTCTGAAGATGAGGCAGTCGAGGCAGCTAAAATAGCTAAAAATATAGTATTAATAAAAAATGCTGTGGATATAGCTGAAATAGATACTTATCAAAATGATGCTAAAGATAAAGAATCAATCAGGATTGTTACCAGTGGCAGGATTAGTCCCGCGAAGGATCCTGAGGCTTTTCTTAACATAATGGTACAAGTAAAAAAACAGATAGAAGGAAAAATCCCTTTCAGCTTTGTCTGGATTGGAGATGGAGAGCTCAGGGAGAAAATGGAAAAAGATGCAAAAGAACGAGGGATTTTAGACCTTTTAAAAATAACCGGCTGGTTAAACAGAAAGAATGTTTATCCATTACTCTGGCAGGCAGATGTATTTGTGATGACCTCCCTGTGGGAAGGATTGCCGAATGCTCTTTTAGAGGCTATGGCAGCCGGTAGACCAGTAGTCGCAACCGATATTATAGGTAACAGGGATGTGGTTTCTCATGGGGAAACAGGATTTCTGGCTAAAAATATGAATGAATTTACAGATTATCTTTGTTTGTTGATAAAAGATTCTGCGTTAAGAAAAAAAATGGGAATAAACGCAAGAAAAAAAATTGAGCAAGAATTTCTTATCGCAAGAATGATTAAGCAAATAGAAGAGCTTTATCAGACAACTTTGAAGGAGCAAGGAATATGTTGAAAGAAAAAGGCAGGCAATTATCATGGCTGTTTTTTATTGGTGATATAATAGCCGTAGTAGTTTCTTTTATTACAGCTTATTTTGGCCGTCAGTCCATCACAGGCATACCACCTTTTAATGCTCCACTTTTCCCACTTTTGGAGTACATGCCACTCTTAGCATTGCTCATTTTAGTTTCTATTTGTGTATTCTTTTTCTCAGGTATGTATCAGCCTGTAAGAACAGGATATTTAAGGGCAATAGTGGATATGATAAAGGTATCCATATTAGGCATAGTAATTTCCTTTGCCCTTGCTTTTTGTTTAAAGCTTGGTTATATTGCCAGAAGCCTCTTACTTCTATTTTGGGTCATTGTACCTATTTTTATAAGTATATTCAGAATTGGGGGACGAAACTTTTTCAGGCTTTTAGGATTAAAAGGATATAATCATCATAATATCCTTATAGTTGGATGTGGTGAGATGGCAGAAAAGGTTGCTGCTGCATTAAAGCAACATCCAGAGTTTGGGTTTCGGATTGTTGGATTTATTGATGATGGTGTAAATAACAAGGAGATGAAAAGGGTAACAACCATGAGTACACCAGATGATTTCCCTCAGATTTTACACAACTATATCATTGATGAGGTAGTATTTGCTGTGCCTTTTGAGGCATATGAACGGCTTTCAGATATCATTAAACTGTGTGAAATTGAGGGTGTGAGGGTCCGTATAGTTGCTGATTTGTTTAAAAGAACACTTGCACATGCAAGGGCTGATGATCTTGATGGGATACCATTGGTAACCTTAGAATCCGGGCCTACACAAGAAGCAGCATTAGTTATAAAAAAAATAGGTGATATAATCATCTCATCCCTTGCTCTTATTCTATTAGCCCCTGTATTCCTGATAATCGCAATTACCATAAAGATTGATTCTCCTGGACATGTTTTATTTGCCCAGGAAAGGGTTGGACAAAATGGGAGAAGATTTAACTTATTGAAATTTCGGTCTATGATCAAAGATGCAGAAAAGATGGTTAAAGACTTGCAGGACATTAATGAGGTAGAAGGACCTGTATTTAAGATTGAAAATGATCCGCGAATTACAAAAGTCGGACGGTTTCTAAGAAAAACATCTCTTGATGAATTACCTCAACTCATCAATGTTTTAAAGGGAGAGATGAGCCTTGTAGGACCTCGACCTCCATTGCCTAATGAAGTATCTGAATATAAGAATTGGCAAAGGAGAAGGCTGTCTATGAAACCTGGGATTACCTGTATCTGGCAGGTAAGCGGTAGAAGTACAGTGTCATTTGATAGGTGGATGGAAATGGATATGGAGTATATTGACAATTGGTCACTATGGCTTGACATAAAGATTCTTTTCAAAACCACTTTAGTTGTTTTTTATGGAAAAGGTGCGTATTGATGACTCTGTTGATTTAGTCCAATATGATGCGATGGAAGTCATAACATATTGTAAATAATTGAGATAAAGTTAAAAAGGCTTGACATTTGGAGGGAGTTATCGTAAACATTCAGTAAAACCGTCTTGCAGAAGCTAAGTTATTATTGCTTGCAAAGGTTCTGACGGAAATCTTTGACCATGGGATAGAGAAAAATGTTTCGACCTGTGCGGTTGGAAATTACCACATAGGTAAAAATGGTACAGATT
>JASEHA010000269.1 GCA_030018795.1 bacterium | reverse complement strand
GGGTCAAAGCAGAAGAATCTCTGGGGAATTAATTTGTATACAGAATTTGCTGGAGAGGATTTTATTGAATTTGATTCAATGATTAACCTCAGGCCTTCTCAAAATAATCGCAGCAGAGGGGTAGATGATCCTCAGATTAGACAAGCAATAAAGATTATAGTTGATAAATTGGTGGGGAAATGAGTTATCAGCATAAAGATCTGGCAAATGGTAAATGGTTTGAGCTTTCGTTTCCGTGTCAAATGGCTAATATTGGAAGTGAGGTAAATCGAGCCATTAACTGGAAAAATAAGAATAATCCGGAATATAGCAGGCAGGCTTTTGAACGAGCATTAGAATTGCTTCAGTTAACTATTTCTGATCAAAAAAATAAAAGACGGCTCAGGGAATTAACCCGTGTTTATGAGGTCATGGCTGATTATTTTGCTTTTGATAATGAATATGGCTCTACGGATCAATTATGGCAAAATTATTTTCTTGCCTTTAATTATTTGGCACGATCAGGGAATTGTATCACAGAACTTTAGGGACAGGTTTTTAGTCTATTTGCTTGAGCAGGAGGAATAAAATGGCAGCAGATGAGCATTCTTTTGATATTGTAAGTATGATTGATCTTCAGGAGGTGACAAATTCTGTTCATCAGGCAACAAAAGAAATAGAGCAGAGGTTTGACTTCAAGGGGAGTAAAAGCAGTATTGAGTTTAATAGGGATAATGCTGAGATATCGCTTATCTCAGACGATGAACAAAAGATGAAAAATGTGATAGATGTGCTTCAATCTAAATTGGTGAAACGGGGGGTATCCCTGAAATCACTCCAGTATGGCAAGATAGAGAAGGCATCAGGGAACACAGTGAGGCAAACAGTCAGCCTGCAGCAAGGGATTGCTCAGGATAAGGCAAAGGAGATTGTGAAGAATATTAAAGACTTAAAGATGAAGGTTCAGGCAGAGATTCAGAAGGATCAGGTACGCGTAAGGGCTAAAAAGATTGACGATTTGCAGACAATCATCTCTATGCTCAAAGAGCAGGAATGGGATATACATATGGAGTTTATAAATTTTAGGTAGTGTATGTTTAGGCTGAAGGCTGTTAGGTTTGGATTTTTTTGTTGACTAACAATCTAACATCTTTTAGTCTATTTACCTATTCAATCACAAATAAGGTGGTGAGTAAAATGAAGAAAGTGGTATTCGGATTGATGTTAGTCATGTTTACAGGCAGTGTGAATGCGGCACCTATTGATTTGCAGATTGGGTGCAGACCACAGGGCATGGGTGGGGCGTATGTTGCGGTTGCAGATGATGCAAATGCAGGGTACTGGAACCCAGCCGGGTTTATTGAGATTGGTTCCAAACAGCTTGGGTTTATGTATCTTAAGCCAATGGATGTTGATGGTGTGGCAATATCATATTCGTCTCTATCCCTGCCGCTTGGCAGTGATTGGGCTGTTGGAGTAAGCTATCTTGATAAAAGGGCAGGACTTGAAGAGGGTAGGGGAGCAAGGTATAAGGAGAATAAGATTAGCGAGTCAACCTTTATCCTTTCAGGTGCTCATAGATTTACAAGGGTACTTTCTGCCGGGATAAGTGTGAAACGGTTTGGGCTTGATGTATCAATGAATAGCGGTGGCGGATTTGGGTATGATATGGGGCTTTTGTATAATTACCCTATAAAAGAGGGGAATAATCTGGCTATTGGACTGGCATTGAAAAACTTTTCAGCTAACTTTGATGACGAATCATTTCCGGCAACAGTAAGGCTTGGTGTGGCAGGTAAGTTGTACAACGAAAAATTGATTATCGCTGCAGATGTTAATACTAAGAAGGGTGTTAATGAGAAAAAGGATTATTCTGTTCAACATCATGCCGGGTGTGAGGTTGAGGTAATGCAGGGCATACGGCTCAGGCTGGGTGAGGACAGAGGGAATCTGTCTGCCGGCATGGGTTTTGCTATGCGTAACTGGCAATTAGATTATTCCTTTAACAAGCTTGCAGATTATGACCTTGACCACTCTCATCGGGCATCAGTGCTGATGAGGTTTTAACCCAAGTTCGCGATTCAAAAATCTGATTTTGACACTACAGATTTTTTAGTGTCCTTGTATTCGATGTTCAAGTTTTTACTGGTGACCAAGCAAGGAGGCGAGGAGTCGAGAAAATGGGATTCGATGGGAAACGATTGCAATGTCTCTTATTGTGTCCCACTTGACGTGTTCAATTCGTAATGGAAGAGAGCAAGGCATAATGAAAAAAGCTGCTACTTGTTGATTCCGAATTGTTTGAGGGAAGTGGCAGGAGGAAATTGTCGAGCAAGAAGGCGAAAAATAGGATTCGATGAAAAACGATTATAACGTCTTTTATGCCTCTTATTGTATACTACTTGATGCATTCAATTCGTAATGTGGAGGATTGACTGAAAGAATCGTAGTGTCGTGTCAACCCTTCAGTGTCGCATAGAGATGATATAATTGTAGGATGGGTGCTAACCCATCTATTTTATCTATCCGACAATTGAGAGTTGACACGACAGTAGGTTAAAAAAACTTGGACATTGAGTGTAAGAAAATGTAGAGGAAACAGTCACCACTCAAAACTCTGGATCACCTCCACACCCTTTTCTTTGGCATATTCAATCACTGTTTCCCTGGCATAATGTGTTACTGCCAGGAGAAACCTTTCTTTCTTTTTATCGATCCCCTTCAATTTAACGGCCATATTCAGTAAATCATCTATATCATCCTTCCCCAACTGAGACTTTGATTCTCCAATAATTATTACCTCTTTTCCTTTATCCGCATACACTCCCCGGCTGAAGATATTAATCTCACCCTCCTCACTGATTCCCAGGCTCTTCATGCTTCTTCGCAAAAACCTTTCTTTTATCTCTATGCCGTACCTATCCTTAAATATACCGGGCAATATCCTGTAGGCTTCGTTTTCCAGCATAAACCCCAAGGTTGAAGTAATACCACCTAAGTCCCTTCTGGTATAATTCATGGCCTGAGCCAATATCTTTATTTCTTTCTGAGCCTCCTTAATTTCTATCTGAGTCTCTTTCTGGGCTTCGGCTAATTCCTCTACTTTTAATTCTGTGCGTTTCTGTGCAGTGGCCAGATCTTTAACAATATTTTTAAGTTCAGTAAAGTCTTCTTTTGTTACATGTTTCTCCTGTATTCGTTTCTCCTGTATTCGGCGATCTATTAATTCTACGATTTCATATTTAAGTTGAGGTGTTAACATTGCCTGCATATTTTACCTCCTAATCTCCCACTCATTATAAACACTCATATTTGAAGTATACTATAGAAATCAATGTTTGTCAATAAAAAGTTCAGGGCAAACGCATCTAAATACCACATTTTTGTTGATTCTTTAACGAATCATGTG
>JASEHA010000268.1 GCA_030018795.1 bacterium | reverse complement strand
CTTTGATGCAAATATCAATTATACTCGATGTTCAAGTTTTTTCTGGTGACATACCCAGTCACCAGTGCACCATGTCTGTGCCACCGTACAACAAACACATAGCCCACTCTTGCCAGAGGGCATAAAGACACCACCAGATTTTGCAAGTAAGCAAGCATTCTACTGTAATCGGAACTTAAATATAATTATCCCCCATTGATTTTCTTGCACTGTATCTTCGGACAAGGCGACAAAGACCCAATTTCTTATGGCTATCAAGGCTAACTTATCCAGCTCTTTCTGTCCTGATGTTCGTTCTACATAGGCATCAACAATCTCGCCCTGAGGGGATACAGTGATGTGGATAGATACATCTGCTTCTATACCCTCTTTTTCTGCCCAGGCAGGATAAATTGGCAAAAATATTTTCTTTTTTCCTCTTTTTGACAATTGTCCGGTAATTTGCACCATATCCTCGGTTAATTTTTTAATTGCCTGAACCTTAGCAACACCTACCTCTTCCTTCTTCCCTTTTTCTCCAAACAACTCACCTATCCCTTTACCCTTTTCAACCCCTCCTGGCACTCCCCTGGCTGGTTCAGCTGCAGGTTTGCCTTGCAAGGCTATTTCCCCCTCTTTCCCCCCTTTTCCATCACCTGTCCCACCTTGTTTGCCAAAAAGCTGACTTAAGGCAGGGGAACCGCTGGATTTCCCTCCTTGAGGTCTTACGTCTTGAACACCCCTTTCCATCTTAATTGAGGATTGTTTCTGGTCACTGCCGCCAAAGAGGGGAATTATCTGTTTGTTAGCTGCTGGGCTGACTTTTACATCCTTAGATAGTTGTCTATCAGTAGAGATCCCTTTGCCTTGAGAGCTGCCAAAGATATCGGATATACCCCTTGGCTTTTCCTCTTCCCTTGCTACCTCTACCCGTCTTCGTCCAACCTCTTCTATCTTAAGACCTGGTTCATTAGAAGCCTGCAATATTCCCTTACTCTTTCCTGGCATCTCTTTTGACATCTTTATTTCAGCTGCCCCTCTATCCATTTCTTTATCAAATAATCTGGCTAAGGCAGGCTTTTTCTCCTCTCGTGTCAAATCCTGAGGTTTTTCCATTAATCTTTCTTGTTCCTGAAATATGTCCTTTACCTTCTTAGTTGTCTCCAATTTTTTGGCCATATCTACAGATTTTTCTTGTTTTTCAAGCTTAAGCGTGGGCAGGGCAAGCTTGTTAAGCCCTTCCAATGCCTTTTTGGAAAATTCCAGAATGGTTGGTTTCTTTTGCTTTTCTATTACCATTGATTCAGGTACTCCGGCTGGAAGCGGCTCAATTAATTCTACACCCTCAAGGACAATAAGTTTTTTCTTATATTGAGCATGTGAAAGATACATTTGACTTAAGATGGAAAAATGAATTAGCAGAGCAATTAAAAAACAGCTTAAAACTCGTGGTTGGAAAAAGGCCATTTTCCTCTCCTGTACGCAGCAATCGTTATGGCAATTAAGGCTGTTAGCTTCCAATTCCTTTATCTAACAGCCTTCAGCCTATCCACCTAATTATTTACCTTGTCTTTTGTTCCGTAGCAACAGTCATTTTTTTTGCTCCTGCATCCCTGGCAATACGCATTGCTTTGAGCATTTCTCCATGGGAGGCATTCTCATCTGCCCGAATAATTACAAATTTATCCTGATTGCGTTTAACTCGTTCAGTCAATTCTGCTGATAATTTCTCCCAGGTTACTTCCTTTTCGTTTACAGCTATCTTCCCATTCAGGGCAATAGTAATGGTGATATTTTCCTTTTCTTCACCCTCAAGAGTAACTGCCTTGGGCAGTTTTACCTCCATAATAGGCTGCATCATCAATGGGGCAGTAACCATAAAGATAATAACCAGCACAAGGCAAACATCCACTAAGGGCAAGACATTTACCTTGGTAATCAGCTCTTTTCTGAACGGCGATGTTTGAATCATTATAAAATTACCTCAATCGTAAGCAGTTAAACAACATTTTTGCGAATGTTGAATTACAGGAAATCAGAAAATGCATTATTTCGCTGGCTTGCTGATAATGGCTACCTTTTTGGCTCCCTGTTGTTTAGATATATCGAGTATTTCTACTACCCGGCCAACCCGATTTTTATCGTCCGCAGTTATAAACACAAGCTTATCCCTGCTCTTGAATATCTCTTGCCGTATACTTATCGGGAAATTCTGCCATAATACCTCTTGTCCATTTAACATAACCTTATCGTCCTCAGTCAATACTATCTCAATATTTTCCTCTGCTGCATGTTTCCCGGCACTTGCTCCAGCCTGGGATTCAAGGATCTTAATCCCGGCCTGCATAACCATAGGTGCTGTAACCATGAAGATAATAACCAATACCAGGCAAACATCTATCAATGGGGTAAGGTTTGGCTCGGTTGTCATCTCTTGTTCATGGATTGTTCGGCGTCCTGCTCTCTTATCTCTGAACATTAGTTATCTCCTCAAGACATAGGTATTAGCAGCAGATTTTTATCCCTTAAGAACACTTAGTAATATTAGAAGCTTTCGTGTACAGATATCCATATCTGTAGAAATATCTTTCAATTTTTTCATGAAGTAATTATAACACAAGACAGCAACTATAGCTACGATTAATCCTGCAGCAGTGGCAATCAATGCCTCGGCAATACCTGCGGCAACAACCGATGGCCCACCCGAACCAGAAGCAGCAAGGTCACGGAATGAACGCATAATCCCTATTACAGTACCAAGCAAGCCTATTAATGGGGCAATATTCCCCATGGTACCCAATATCCCTAAGAATCGTTCCATCTCAGTCATTTTTTCCAATCGGGTATTAAACATTGCCTCTTCTAAAAGCAGGTTGTCCAGTTCCTTGTTTTCCAGACCTGTTTGGATGATTGCGGCTATAGGGCTGCTGCGTTTTTTCTGGCAAAGGGTTAGGGCATCCTCCCTCTTACCCCTCTTCAGATAATCTTCTATTGCCTTCATAAACTTATTTGAGTTCAACCCTATCCTCAAATAAAACCACCACCGCTCAATGGCAAAGGTAATAACCAGAAGCGAACAAAATATTAAAACTGCCAGGGTTGGACTTTCTCTTAACACATCCATGATATTAAATTGCATACTTTCATACCTCCTCGTAAGATTTTTCGTTAGAACACAAATGACATGAATACTACAGATATATGTTAATCTGTCATATCCGTGTTATTGGCAAACAGATATTGATCATCTTTTTAATATTATAGCAATTTTTTATATTTCTGTCAAATCGTTTTTATATATTATTTTACTCGATGTTCAAGTTTTTACTGGTAATCAAGACAAGGGCATCAGGCAACCAGTCACCAGAGCACCGTGAGAAACTGATATTTGATGAAAAAAGGATTGCGACCGACTG
>JASEHA010000267.1 GCA_030018795.1 bacterium | reverse complement strand
GAATTTTATAAGATAAACTATAAAAGATTGCATCAAGATAGTTGTTTAGTGATGTTCTTTTTGGGCATTTGGATACTGATATTTGGACTTTATGCTGGAGGAAAGCTAAATAAAAAGTAGAATTTGTAACTTGTTAATTTTTATACAGTTAAAAGTTTTGTAGAAGTTTGATTTATCCTTTTAAGGGGAATAATAATGAAGAAATGGATAATACTATTGGTGATTTTGATTGTTATAGGAGGCGTAGTTTTTTTTCTGGCCAAGGGAAAAGATGGAAAGAAAATTGCAGTGGTAAAGGGTGAGATAACTAAAGGAGAACTTAGTCTTAAAGTCTCTGCCAGGGGAAAGATTGAAGCAAAGGATAGATTTGAGCTCAAAGCAAAAATTCCCGGTGTAATAATGTTTAACCTTGAGGATGGAACCACTGTGCAAAAGGGTGAGCTTGTTGCAAGCATAGACGATAAGGAGCTTTTGGCAAAAAAACACCAGGAGAAGACAAATTTAGTCAATTACAAAAATAATCTTGCCAAGCTTAACAGAAGGCTTGACATCAAGGAGTTAGAGAATAGGGTAGAAGGAGCAACAGTCTTTTTTGAAGAGGCAGAGAGACTATTTGAGGCAAATAAAAAGTTGTTTGAAAGCAAGATTATTTCTATGGACGAACTAAAAAGAATGAAGGCAAATTATGACAAAACAAGGTTACAACTTGAAATTGTCAGGATACAACTTGAAGAGAGTATCAATGCTCACCAGGAGAAGATAGAATCCACCTTGTCCGCTATTAAGGCTATAGAAAAAAACTTGAGTTCAATAGAACAGCAGATTCTCTGGTCCAAAATTACTTCACCCACCTCTGGCATTGTTGCCCAAAAAGAGGTAAAAGAAGGCAGTTTTGTAAGCCAGGGACAATTGCTTTCAATAGTTGTTTCAGACAAAGAGTTTGTAACAAAGGTGAATTTAGATGAGATTGATATTAGCAAAATATCATTAAATATGCCTGTTGCGGTGATTCCTGATGCATTTTTAGGAAAAACGGTTTCAGGCAGGATAAAAAAGATAGCCCCGTCTCCAAAACTTACGGAGAAAATAAACACCTTTGAGGTGACTATTCAACTTGAACCCACAGATGTTGATTTAAGAAGCGAGATGCTTTGTGATGTGGTTATTATCTCAGGCTTAAAAAAGAATGTCATCAAAATTTCTCAAGAGGCAATAGTCAATATTGAAGGGAAGGACTATATCTTTGTTATAAAGGATAATATTGTGAGCAAAAGAGAGCTAACATTAGGTTTCAGAAACCCAGACGAGGTTGAGGTCTTATCTGGCATAAAACAAGGCGAAGAGGTTGTCTTGAATCCACCTTTAGAGTTAAAGGACAAGGTAAAGGTTGTAATTAAAGAAAAATGACTTTTATTATAATTAAAATGACCACTTTTGCTTAATACATACTATATGTCCCCAGTTCATGCCATCGTATAGATGAAATGCGCTAATATGAAGCTAAACATAAAAAAAATAATCGTGGTCGGTGGCGGCCCTGCAGGGATGATGACTGCTATCCGGGCAGGACAGCTTGGACGCACTGTTGTTTTGATAGAAAAGAATCAGGTATTGGGTAAGAAACTTTTGTTAAGCGGAAAGGGGCGTTGCAATATTACTAATGCCTGTGAGTTGGATTCTTTCCTTGATAGATTCTCAGGCAATGCTCAATTCTTAAGATCTGCTTTTCACCTCTTTTTTAATACTGAACTGATAGATTTTTTTGAGCAAAGGGGATTGAAGCTCAAGACAGAAAGACAGCAGCGTGTTTTCCCTGTAACGGATAGTGCGGATAGTGTGCTTAAGGTATTGGAAAAAGAGCTGCATAAGAATAAGGTAGAAATTATTTATAATTCACCTGTAAGGGATGTAATTGTGCATGAAGCAAGGGCAGGGGGCGTTGTGCTTGCAGATGGAGGGTCTATTTATGGCGACAGTGTTATTTTGACCACAGGCGGTGTATCCTTTCCTGCGACAGGCTCAACCGGTGATGGGATGGATATGGCTCAGAGACTTGGACACAAAATAATTGCTCTACAGCCAGGACTTGTTCCATTGAAAATCAGGCAAAACTATCCAGAGCTATGGGAAGGTATAACATTAAAAAATATTCGTCTTAATTTCAGTGATAGCAAAAAACAGATATTATCAGAGATTGGAGAATTATTATTTACAGGATTTGGTATATCAGGACCTCTGGTGTTATCATTAAGTGGGCAAATTGTAAATTGGCTGAATGAGGGCAAGGATGTATTTGTGGAGATTGACCTGAAACCTGCATTATCTAAGGAACAAATAAATGAGCGATTCTTAAGAGAGTTTAAAACAAACACAAAGAAAAGTATCAGGAGTATACTTAAGAACATGCTGCCACAGAGAATGGTTGATGTGTTTTTATCGATTGCAGGGATTGAGCCGAAGAAACAGGTAAGTCAAATTACTCAAAAAGAGCGCATGGGAATGATATCGTTGTTTAAGGGACTGAGGTTAGATATTTCAGGGTATTTGCCTGTAGAAAAAGCCATGATTACCCGCGGCGGAGTATCTTTAAAGGATATAAATCCACGTACTATGGAATCACGTATCATTAAAGGGCTGTATTTTGCTGGTGAAATGATAGATGTGGATGCAGATACCGGTGGATTTAATCTACAGGCAGCATTCTCTACAGGGTATCTTGCGGGTGAAAGTGCGGTCAATGATTAACTATGGTGGAGAAGGGTGCCTTGTGCCTACCTCATAAAATTAGCTTTATTATTATCACTAATTGCCTTAATTTTATCAGTATTTATGCTATTAACACAAAAAGAGGTCGAGCTACAACTCGTAGAGGGAATAAAGTTTAAAGTAAAGAAGAAATTTGGAGGTAAATTTTGTCAGCAACATACAGAGAAGATATTCGTAATATCGCTATCATCGCACATGTCGACCATGGCAAGACAACGCTTGTGGATTACATGTTGCGTCAAACAGGAACATTCCGTTCAAACCAACAGCTTGTATCGCGAGTTATGGATTCAAATGACATCGAGAAGGAACGCGGCATTACTATTCTCGCAAAGAACACATCAGTCTATTACAAAGGAACGAAAATTAATATTGTTGATACGCCGGGACATGCGGATTTTGGCGGCGAAGTCGAGCGAACTCTCACCATGGTAAATGGCGTATTGTTGTTGGTTGATGCTGTTGAAGGTCCACTGCCTGGAACGAAGTTTGTGCTCAAGAAAGCACTTGATCTTAATCTCAAACCGATTGTCGTTATCAACAAGATTGATCGCAAAGATGCCCGTGCACATGAAGTATTAGATATGGTGTTTGAGCTCTTTCTTTCGCTTGGCGCGAATGATGAGCAGTTAAATTTCC
>JASEHA010000266.1 GCA_030018795.1 bacterium | reverse complement strand
GCTGGTAAAATCATAACCTATAGCTGATTGTGGAATTTAGATGCGTTTGCCCTGAGTCAATGAAAAATTAGGGTTGATTTGTTTGACAATCTGTGATATACTGAATAACCATTCAGGTTGTTTAGACTAAAAGACTGTCCTAACAGTCTACCAGACTACAGCCTATCTACCTAATTTGGAGGGATACAGAAGCAATGAACTATCGTGATACACTGAACTTACCGCAAACCACATTCCCAATGAAGGCAAACCTAAAGGATATGGAACCCCGGATACAGGGCTTCTGGGATGAGCTTGAGGTCTATAACCTGATGTGTGAAAAGAACGCAGGCAAAACTAAATATATCCTGCACGATGGACCGCCGTATGCCAATGGACATATCCATATGGGACATGCCTTAAATAAGATACTCAAGGATATTATTGTTAAATACAAGTCAATGTCAGGGTTTGATGCCCCATTCGTGCCAGGATGGGATTGTCATGGTATGCCCATTGAACATCAGGTGATGAAGGAGATAAAGAATAAGGAAAAAGACGCAAAAGCAAATGAACTGCCGCAGGTTCAAGATGCAACAAGTATTCGCAAGATGTGTGCTGACTATGCCGCCAAATTTGTTGACATTCAGCGAGAGGAATTTAAGAGGCTGGGGATATTTGGTGATTGGGAAAATCCCTACCTGACCATGTCCCCAGAATATTCAGCAAGTATTATCGAGGTGTTTGAACAATTAGTTCGAGATGGGTTTGTTTACAAAAGCAACAAGCCTGTCTTCTGGTGCCGTTCCTGTGCCACAGCTCTGGCTGAGGCAGAGGTGGAATACATTGATAAACAATCCCCATCTGTTTATGTTAAATTCCCTATGCTCAACGAGGATAATACCTTTGTCCTTGTCTGGACAACAACCCCATGGACACTTCCTGGAAACGTGGCTATTGCCCTTCATGCAGATTTTGAATATGTTAAGATCAGGGTGAAACTAAGTTCCGAATTTCTTATTATTGCCAGGGATCTACTTGATGTTACCATAGAAAAGACAGGCATAACAGATTATGAGATAATAGACAGCTTCATGGGACGTACCATGGAGGGGAAGATATGTCAACACCCATTTATCGAGCGGGATTCTATAATTATACTCGCTGATTATGTCACCCGTGATCAGGGGACAGGGTGTGTTCACACCGCACCGGGTCATGGGGTAGATGACTATGTCTCTGGAATGAGGTATAAACTTCCAGTGATTACACCAGTAAATGAAAAGGGGTGCTTTACTGAAGAAGCAGGCGAGTTTGCCGGTATGGATGTTTTTAAGGCAAACCCTGTTATCATAGAAAAGCTCAAAGGATTAAATCGTTTGCTGCATACAGAAATAATTACCCACTCTTATCCGCATTGCTGGCGGTGTAAGCAACCGATTATCTTTCGGGCAACGCCCCAGTGGTTTATTAATCTGGACAAGGACGGCTTCAGAGAAAAGATATTGGAAGATATTGATAAGGTTACATGGATACCCTCCTGGGGCAGGGATAGATTCTATAACACCGTCAGTGCCAGACCTGATTGGTGTATCTCCAGACAGAGGACATGGGGGATACCTATCCCGGCTTTTTATTGTGAGGATTGCGGGGAACATATCTTAGATGGTGAGATAATCAGCTTTGTCAAGAAGCAGGTAAGACAATTTGGGGCTGACATCTGGTTTGATTCAGAGACAGATAAACTCATTCCAGAAGGGACGTTCTGCCCTAAGTGTAATAGCCATAACCTTCGCAAGGAAAAGGACATCATTGATGTCTGGTTTGAATCAGGCTCAAGTCATTGCGGGGTTTTAAGGGAGAGAGACTATCTTGCCTATCCGGCAGACCTCTACCTTGAGGGCAGCGATCAGCATCGCGGATGGTTTCAATCATCCATGCTTACTGCTTGTGCTACAGAGAAATGTCCGCCATACAAGGGTGTTCTGACACATGGCTTTATGGTAGATGCTGCTGGTAAAGCCATGCACAAATCAGCAGGGAATGTTATTGCCCCAGAAGAGATAATCAATCAATACGGAGCAGATGTCTTAAGGCTCTGGGTTTCTTCTGAGGATTACCGTCAGGATGTAAAACTAAGCAAAGAGATACTTCAACGGATGGGTGAATCATACCGCAAGATTCGTAATACATGGAGATTTATGCTGAGTAATCTCTACGACTTCTCTAATCAAGACAGTCAGCCTTATGATTCATTGCAACCCATTGACCAATGGATTTTGCACCGATTGCAGCTTCTTATTCAAAAGGCAAATCAGGCATATACTGACTTTGAGTTCCATCAACTATACCATCTATTGATAAACTTCTGTACCGTTGACCTGAGTGCCATTTATTTAGATGTGATCAAGGATAGGCTTTATACACATGGGAAAAACTCTGCATCTCGAAGGTCGGCACAGACAGTCTTGAGGGAGATTTTGGGGGCATTAATCCCCTTAGCCACACCTATCCTGAGCTTTACCTGTGAGGAAATATGGCAGCACCTTAACTGGGAAAGGGGAAAAAGCGTTTTTCTGGCAGGGTTTCCTGTAGTGAATAATGCCTATGTTAATGAGGAATTAGCCACTGACTGGGAAAGGATATTTGAGATTCGTGAGAAGGTAAACAATGAGATTGAAAAATACCGGGCAGATGGGCTTATTGGTTCATCATTAGAGGCACAGGTAACCTTAACCCTGTCAGCAGAGGACAAAAAACTTTTAGAAAGGTATGCAGGTGATGCAGCCGCTGTATTTATTGTCTCTAATCTAATCATAAAAGAGGGTGATTTTAGGATAGAGGTGCAAAAAACAACAGGCAAAAAGTGCATCCGTTGTTGGTGTTATAGTGAAAATGTAGGCAATTCACCTGCTCACCCAGAGCTATGCCAGAAGTGTGTTGATGTGTGCTGCGAACATGAGATGGCGGCAGGATGAGAATGGGGGAATGGGGGATAGCCTGCATCTGTACTTTTGTTACTTCTAAAATGTTACGGATTATTTTCACTAAATATCTGTCCGCTGAAGATAGATAGACTTGCATCCGATATTTCCCAGGCATCATCCTTTAGTCCAGCCTTGAGACAAAGATGCTGGAGCATTTCTTCCCTGTTCCACCCCTGTTCTTCTGCTACCTGTGGCAGAAATACTGCAGAATGATTGCCGAGAGTTAGTTGAACACCATGCGTACCGATCTCAATCTGAGCGATATCTTGAATGGGTGTCAATTCAGAAAGAACTGTAATCTCAATAGTTATATCCTTCAATTCTTGCAGGGTTACTGTGGGAAATCTCCAATCCTGAGTAGATGCTGCAATAGCCATCTTTATCACTGCCTCATAAAGGGGCTCTATGGGTTGAATGTACCCGATACAGCCTCGCAGCTGATGCCTTTTATGAAG
>JASEHA010000265.1 GCA_030018795.1 bacterium | reverse complement strand
TCTCGACTTCTTGCTCGACAATTTTCTCCTGCCACTTTCCTTAAAACAATTCGGAATCAACAAATAACAGCCTTTTTCATTACCACTACTACCTATACACCATCCACTGCCTTCAGTATCGTCATTAATGCTTCATGATCAACTATCACCCAGAATTGCGTCCATGGTGTAAGCAATGGGGATCTGTAGAACATTGTTTTGAACAGTAGCAGTTCCTTGTTCTCGACAATATTTTGGGTTAATATGTCCTTCAGGTTTTCATGAGATTCGACCATTAATTCTGGAGAATAAGCAACCAGTATTGTATCCAGAAAGGTTGATATGGCAGTGGTGTAGGCAGAGATGATGATGGTAGTTATTTTCTTAAGATACTGGAGATCATCTTCAGTAAGATGTTCTAATTGCTGGTTATATCCTAACAATGAAGGCGTAGCATCCATTGGGATTATCAATAGCAGCTTTCCTGTAGCCTTACTTAAAAGATGAAAACAGGCGACAACGGCTGTTCCCTTTGCATCAAGCCAATCAGGGATATTATCCCTTAAGAGAATACTTATCTGCGTAGAAGCAGGTATTAATTTTTCCTCTATAACCTCTGAAAGGGCAGAGGCTGCCTGTCCTGCTCCGATATTCCCCACCTCTTTTAAGGCATCAAGATGAATCTTATCTATTTTAATCAAGGCTGCACATCCTTCTAACCTGTCCCAATACTACTCGCTCTCTCTGGCACAGATCATTTATAATTTGTATGTTAAAGAAACATTCTTGCATCAATTCCTTTACAGATTTTGCCTGACTTAAGCCAATCTCAAAGGTTAAATAGCCTTCTGGCACAAGATAATTCGGTGCATTACTGATTATCTTTCTATAATAATCAAGCCCATCCTCACCCCCATCCAATGCCTCTTTTGGCTCAAAATCCCTGACATCTTGAGGCAGGCTTTTCATTTCTTTACTGAGAATATATGGGGGATTGGAGACAATAAAATCTACACTTCCCTCTAATCCAAGCCCGGATAAGACAGAAAACATGTCCCCTTGAATAAAAACAATCCTGTCTGACATACCAAGCCGTTCTGCATTTAATCTGGCTATTTTTATGGCAGCTGGAGATATGTCTGTAGCATATATCTTGATATGAGGCAATATCTTTGCCAGACTGATTGCAATCACCCCGCTTCCTGTGCCAATCTCTATGCCAACACCCCAGCCCTGACAGGAATGTTTGCAGACCTCATTTACCAGTACCTCTGTCTCCCATCTTGGGATAAGTACCTGAGTGTCAACCACAAACTCCCAATCAAGAAATGTCTTTGAGCCAATGATATATGCTATAGGCTCATGGTTGCATCTTCTTTTTATTGATGTTCTATAACGGATTATTTCTTTATCTGTTAGGGGTCGATTTTGAAGGTATAATTGATGCCGCAATAGAGAAACAACATCCTCCAGCAGCCACTCTGCATCTGTTACAGCTGTTTCTATCCCTGCAGTCTTCAGGGAATCTATTGCCTCATGCAAGGCATCAAGTGTGGTCATTTGTGCCTCTTTTATAGCAGTTATACTTTAGTCGGTCATAATCTGTAATTCTTTAACGAAGTGTAAGAAAAGAAGGGTAGTGTCGGTTATCGGTAATCAGGTAATCGGTAGGACTGATTTACCGATAACCGGTTACCGATAACCTAATTCTTACTCCACTTGTTGTCCAATCACAAATTATGCCCTTATTGAGTATAGCTGTTATAGCTGTTAGTCGCCAGCGGGTTATGAGCTAACTGCTAATGGCTAACTGCTTTCCATGTCTTTCCCTTTTGCTGCCTGAGCAAGGGCTGAGACCATTTCATTCAGGTCACCATTCATAATCATCTCAAGCTTGTAAAGGCTCAAGCCAATACGGTGGTCTGTTATCCTGTTTTGTGGGTAGTTATACGTTCTTATCTTTTCACTCCTATCCCCTGTTCCAACCTGCAGCTTACGGACTTGAGAGAACTCAGATTGCTGCTTTTCCTGAGCATGAGCAAATAACCTTGCTCGAAGATGTTTCATTGCTTTTGCCTTGTTTTTATGCTGTGACCTTTCATCCTGGCAGGTTACCACCACACCACTGGGTATATGGGTAATCCTTACTGCAGAATCGGTGGTATTAACATGCTGGCCGCCTGCTCCGGTTGAGCGATAAACATCAATCTTTAAGTCCTCCTGACGAACCTCTATCTCTACATCATCTGGTTCAACCAATACAGCAACTGTAGCCGCTGAGGTGTGAACACGACCACTTGCCTCTGTAATTGGCACCCGTTGAACACGATGGGTGCCACCCTCAAATTTGAGATAATTATAGGCATTCTCACCCTCTACAGAAAAGACTATTTCCTTAAATCCTCCTATCTCTGTAGGATTTGAATCCACGACATCCAATTTCCAGCCCATGTTCTGGATATAACGGGAATACATGCGAAAGAGATCCCCAGCAAAAAGCCCGGACTCCTCTCCACCTGTGCCAGCCCGGATTTCCATGATAAAATCCCTGTTTCTATATTGAGAATCCTCATCAGGGTTAAGAATATCGTCAATCTGTTTGTATAATCCAGCCTTCCTTTCCTTCAATCCCTCAATCTCTTCCATAGCCATTTGCCTTAATTCCTCATCGTGCTCATGTTTAATCAATGAACTACACGCAGAAATTTCTTTCTCTATCCCCTCATATTCTATCAATTTCTCTACAAGTGGTTCTATCTGCGACCTTTTTTTGGCATAACTCTGATATACTGACATATCAGTCATAATGGATGGGTCAGCCAATTTATGGGTTAAATCCTCATATTCATCTTTTAGCTGCTTTAATTCTTCAAACATATAGTATCCTTTTTCAACACCTTTATAGGGAATTTATTATAGCAATCATCTTTATTCCATTCTTCAACATTATATATCATCCATCGGCTCAAGTCTACGCCTCGTTTAAATTCTCTTAAACAAATGGGTAGATATGAATGAAATTTTTGGAATAGAAGGCGTCGCTGATTTGCGTCAAGCCTATTAAATTCAAGAATGACTATGTAGTGAATTTTCTTATCATAACTCTCATCCATTGCCCATTTTTTCAAAATCGTATCCTTAAACTTAACACCCATCCTAAATAAAAAATGATTCTGCTCGGAGTCGAGATTTGATAACTTCTTAATCCATTCTTTTTGTCGTTGCTCGTCATCTTCATTTGAGATATTTTTGACTTCAATAAAAATAATCTCTTTTTTCCGTTTCAACAATAAAATCAACAGATAACAATCCACCATACGTTTTTTCATCTGCTCTTATCGCAGATTTAGATTTTGTGAAATCAAAACACAGTTTGCTTTCACAATATATTTTATCACTCATCTTTCGTTACCTCTCCGAAAGCTGAATTAAGTATATCATTGTATAATTTTTCATCGGCTTC
>JASEHA010000264.1 GCA_030018795.1 bacterium | reverse complement strand
CATTAGCTAAGTATAGCCAGGATAGAATCCTGGGCTACATTCATCCCATTTACTTACCGATTCCAGGTTCATAGTTCAATGGATTAGCAGGCGGCTCAATCAAAAACAATGGCTGGTCATACTCTACAGGCTGTCCATCTTTGATCAATATCTCTGTAATTACCCCGGATATCTCTGCCCGGATCTCATTGTCTATATCTACAACTCTAACCCGCCCAAGAACTTGAGATGGTTTGATAATTGAGCCTATCTCGACATAAGGAATGTCTTCTCTCTCTGAACAAAGATGAAATATGCCAACCAATGGTGAACAAAGCTCCATGGATGCAGATTCAAGTTGTGCTGTTATATCTGTAGACAACTCATCATCCTCCACCTCTCTGTCTCTATCAGAGGTAGCACCTCGGGCAGAGGTCGTAGCCATGACATTGCTTGAGCGGCAAATCTTTACCTTAAGATTGGCATCCTCAATCTCAAGCTCACCCAAACCATTCTCATCCATAATATCTATAAGGCTTTTAACCCGTTGACGAATATCCATAATTACATCCTTTTGTTTCGACTTTGCTCAACAACTGTATAACCTTTCAGCCTGTCTACCTAACCTATGCCCTTTCAATATACATACTGGTACGGGTATCCACACGAATAACATCATCCACATTTACAAATAATGGAACCTGAATAACTATTCCTGTTTCCATAGTAGCTGGTTTTGTTGCTCCAGTGACTGTATTTCCCTTAAAGCCAGGGTCTGTCTCTGTAACCGTTAGGTTCACGGTTGTAGGCAATTCTATGCCCATTATCTCACCGGTATCATCCCTGGCAAGAAGGCTGGCCTCATTATTTTCCTTCAAAAATCCAGCAGCCGTCCCAACCTTATCCTGTGAAACCTCTACCTGCTCATATGAATCATTATCCATAAACACATAATTGTCTTGAGATTGATAAAGAAAGCTTACGTTTCTCTTAAAGATTTTGACTAAATGGAATTTCTCCTCTGGGCGAAGGGTCTTGTCAACGACCGATCCAACATGAAAATTCTTAAACTTAGCCTTGACAAATGCCCCTCCCTTTCCTGGCTTTACATGTTGGAACTCTGTACAGGTGTATAATCCATTATCCATCTCTACAATCATTCCTGGACGAATATCATTAGCAACAATCATCTCTATCTCCTCCTTGCATAATATCAACAATCCAATACTCGATGTTCAAGTTTTTTACCACTATTGGCACTTTAGCAGTGAAACAGTAGGGGCGGGGGTTTCTCGCCTTTTCGCCTTTTCGCCTTCTCGACTTCTCGCCCACTTGCTTGGTCACCAGTAAAAACTTGAACATCGAGTAATAAAATAGTATTATAACAAATTTCTGAATATTGTCAAGGAATTTCTCTCCGTGTTCCAGGGCAAACTGCACCCTAAATTCTATAATTGCCTCTGAGGAGAATATTTGTCGATTTTATCAACAATTGCAGGCGTATAGGGTGTAGCTTGTTCTGTTATTTGGCATTAAAACTTCTTGCAATAATATTGGACATATGGTATACTATTGTCTCAATAAATCGTATGGATACGATGTAACGAATAGATTATTGAGGTAAAAAATGGTTATTACCAAAAAAGAGATTGACCGGGTATGCTCCTTAGCAAGATTAGAGTTAAGCAGCTCAGAAAGGGATGAATTCACCTGTCAGATTGATTCTATTTTGGGGTATGTGGCTAAGATTAATGAATTGGATACATCAGATATCCTGCCTACCTCTCATCCCATTCCCTTGACCAATGTCATGCGTGAAGACGAGATAGGGGAATCATTGCAGATAGAGGATGTCATGTTTAATGCCCCTGATGCAGGAAGAGGATACTTTCGTGTCCCAAAGATAATTGAGTAAATAAGGAAAAGTAAATTGAACCTTGAAAAACTTACCTGTCATGAAATTCATAATTTGCTTAAATCTAAGGAGATTACCTCGTTAGAGGTTACTTCTGCGGTTATTAGTAGAATTGAGGCGAAAGAACCAGATGTCCATGCCTATATTACGACTACCTTTGATGAGGCATTGGAACAGGCAAGAATAGCGGATAAGGAGATAAGTCGTGGCAAAGAATTATCCCCTTTAACAGGTATTCCTATTGCTATCAAGGATAATATGTGCACCAAAGGCATAAAAACCACCTGTGGCTCGAAAATGCTGCATAACTTTATCCCACCTTATGATGCCTTTGTTATCCAGAGATTAAAAGAGGCAGGAGCAATCATCATTGGCAAGACAAATATGGACGAATTTGCTATGGGGTCATCAACCGAGAATTCATATTTTGGCCCAACACGGAATCCATGGAATTTAAATACTGTGCCTGGTGGGTCAAGTGGTGGTTCTGCAGCGGCTGTAGCGGCAAATGAGGCAATTTTAGCCTTAGGCTCAGATACAGGCGGCTCAATAAGACAACCTGCAGCTTTATGCGGCGTAGTAGGATTTAAGCCTACCTATGGCAGGGTATCAAGATTTGGCTTGATTGCCTTTGCCTCTTCTTTGGACCAGATTGGGCCGATTACTAAGGATGTAACTGATTGTGCCTTATTATTAAATGTTATTTGCGGGTATGACCCCCATGATTCAACCTCTGTCAATAGACCTATCCCTGATTTCACTAAATCTTTGATTAACGACATTTCAGGGATAAAGATTGGTATTCCTGATGAATATTTTATTGAAGGGGTAGATCCTGAGATTAGGCATAGTGTAGAAAAGACTATTAGTGCCATGGAAGATTTGGGTGCAATCAGGGTCAGGGTTTCCCTGCCACATACAGAATATTCTGTTCCCACCTATTACCTTATTGCCCCTGCTGAGGCAAGCTCTAACTTAGCAAGATATGATGGGGTTCAATATGGACTTAGAATTCAGAAAGAAGGGTTAGTCGATATGTATAGCCATACCAGAACACAGGGTTTTGGTAATGAGGTTAAACGAAGGATTATGATTGGCACCTATGCCTTATCTGCCGGATATTACGATGCCTATTATTTAAAGGCACTTAAAGTTCGAACCTTGATTAAGCAAGACTTTGATGAGGCATTTAAAAAATGTGATGTCTTGATTACTCCAACCTCTCCTACACCTGCATTCAAGATTGGCTCAAAGGTATCTGATCCACTCTCAATGTATCTATCCGATATATTTACTATCTCTGGTAATTTAGCCGGTATTCCAGGGGTATCTATCCCCTGTGGACAGACACAGGATGGATTGCCTATTGGCTTGCAAATCTTAGCTCCACTATTTGGAGAGGAAAGATTACTGCAAACAGCCTATACTATTGAACAAAATATTAATTGCTGATTAGGCACTGTCATAAATGCCAGTCACCAGAGCACCAGGCCATAGTACCTCGTGACACTTAATCTTCAGGGTAGGGTGGGCAATGCCCACCAAAAA